>JAWUWM010000072.1:0-21914 GCA_034111845.1 Psychroserpens sp.
AGGGTAGACTAATTGAACTTGGACTTGCACTTTCAAGACTTATATTTTCCAGTAATTCGCCATCTTCATTTATTCCATTAACAGTTAATTGCCTGACTGTTTTTAATTGATCTGGATTATTAATATTGTAGAACTCAATGATTAGGCGAGGCGTTGTGGGTGTAGCCTCTGCACAAATATCATCGCGTTCGCAACTCCAAGTAATCATTGTAATGAGTATTACAAAACTAAGTATGCTTAAAATTCGTTTCACAAGTACTGTTTTAATTATCGTTTCTCTAATAGCACTACATTCTCCACATGATGCGTTTGAGGAAACATGTCTACAGCCTGAGTTTTAGTGATTTTATACACGTCGTTTAAGAGTGCCAAATCTCTAGCTTGGGTTGCGCTGTTACAACTTACATAAACTATTTTCGCTGGTGCAATATTTAATATTTGATTAACAACATCCTTATGCATCCCATCGCGAGGTGGATCTGTAATAATAACATCTGGCTGTCCGTTTTTTTCAATAAACTCAGCATTAAAAACATTTTTCATATCACCTACAAAAAAGTCAACATTATCAATCCCATTTAATTGTGCATTTTCTTTAGCAGCAATTATAGCATCAGGTACCGCTTCAACACCAACTACAAATTTAGCTTGCTTGGCAACAAATTGTGCAATAGTTCCTGTACCAGTATATAAGTCATAAACAAGTTCATCACCTTTTAAATTCGCAAAATCTCTCGTGATTTTATAGAGTTCGTAAGCTTGATGAGAATTGGTTTGGTAAAACGATTTGGCATTGATTTTAAATCGTAAACCTTCCATTTCCTCAAAAATATAATCGTTACCTTTATAGAGAACGACCTCTTGATCGTAAATAGTGTCGTTTGCTTTTCCATTGATGACGTATTGTAATGAGGTGATCTGCGGAAATGTGCTCGCTAGAAAATCCAGCATTAATTCACGTTTGTCTTTATCTTCTTTAAAAAACTGAATCATCACCATTAAATCACCAGTCGTTGATGTTCTAAGCATCATCGTACGTAATAAACCCGTTTGATTTCTCGTATTGAAAAATTCTAATTCGTTTTCTACTGCGAATGTTTTAACTGCATTTCTAATAGCGTTTGAAGGGTCTGCCTGCAACCAACATTTATTAATGTCTAGAATTTTATCCCACATTCCTGGGATATGAAACCCTAAAGCGTTTCTATCACCTAAATCCTCATCAGATTGTATCTCCTCTATCGTCAACCAACGACTATCACTAAATGAGAATTCCATTTTGTTGCGGTAGAAGTATTGTTCTTCAGCACCAAGAATAGGAGTTACCTCAGGTAATTCTAAATGACCAAGACGCACTAAATTATTAGTAACTTCTTTTTGTTTGTATTCTAGCTGGTATTTATAATCCATATCCTGCCACTTACAACCACCACATACACCAAAGTGTTCGCACTTAGGCTCAGTTCTTTTATCAGATAGTTTATGGAATTTTATGGCTTTACCTTCAAAATAGGAGGTCCGTTTTTTAAAAGTTTGCACATCTACAACATCACCTGGGACTGCATTAGGTAAAAAGATAACGCGACCATCTGGTGCTTTACCTATTGTTTTTCCTTTTGCACCTGCATCTATAACTTCGATATTTTCGAAAATCTGTCTTTTGTTTTTGCTTCTTGCCATGTGGCAAAAATAGGATGTTTTTCTGTTTTGTGATGAAAACACCAATGATTTTTAAAATGAATTGATTAAAAAAAGGATTACTTTCAAAAAGAATTGCGAATTATTTGAACCTTTCTCAATAATCTGCGTCTTTAAAATGTAACCCAGTCAAAATATAATGGAAAAAGAAGATGGTTTTCTAGTGTTAGAGTTTCAGAAAGGAAACAAAAAAGCATTAGCGACTTTAGTTAAAAAATGGCATGTCATTTTCTTCAAAAAAGCATATTGGTTGGTTAAAGATGCAGATATAGCGAAAGATATAGCCCAAGATAATTGGCAAACAATTATAGCAAAATTAGAAACTTTAGAAAAGCCCTCTAGCTTTAAAAGTTGGGCGTTGCGAATCGTATATAATAAATCTTTAGACGTTTTAAGACAACAAAGTAAAGACCGTTTAAAAGAAAGTAAAATGGATAACCATCAAATTGCTGTTGTTGATGATGATATGGGAGTCGACGAACTTAAGGTAGCTCTTCTAATGGCAGTGAAACAATTACCCGAGAAACAGCAAATCGTTGTGAGACTTTTTTATACAGAAGATTACAGGTTTAAAGATATGAGCGACCTTTTAGATATATCGATAAGGACAACAAAGTCAAGGTTGTTTCATGCTAGAGAAAACCTGAAACTATTAGTAAAGAATAACATAAATAGTAACAAGTTCCTGTTTTTACTGAAGTAAGTTCAGCACAGGCGAGAGAACTATAAAATAAATTGTATTATGAAAACTAAAATGGAAGATATCGATCAATTAATCAAGGAAACGTTGACAAATGAAGAGACTACATTCTATGACTTATTAGAGGAGCAAAACCTCTTTGCTATGGTTCGTGGTTTGTACAAAGGGAAAAACTGGTGGCTCACTTTAATTATGCTCATTATGAATGTGATTACTTTTGGATTAGCCTTGTATTGTTTGATACAAACCTTTGATGTTGAGAACACTAATGATCTCATGCTTTGGTTGGCTGGATTCTTTTTCTGCTTTATCGTCATGAGTATGTTGAAATTGTATTCATTTATGGCTATGGATAGAAATGCTATTTTAAGAGAAATGAAGCGTTTGGAGTTACAAGTCATGTCTTTGTCTAGTAAAATATCAGAATAAAGCACAGAAAAAACTGGAAGTTAATCCTATGAATTTATGACGTCTTAGTTTATGTTAGTTATAAATAAGACAAACAATTCTTAAAAAAGACACATAATTGTAATTTTGATTTTTCATAGCAGTTATAATTTCTTAATTTGCAGATCTAGGGATGATTTCTCTCCCACGCTGCTTTTTCAATACTTTGAAAAAATAAAGGTGATGAAGGAATGGATATTTTATTCATTTATTAAATTATTTTTAAAATGGCTGTTTTAGACCAATTAACTTCGCAACAAGCGATCGATTTAGAAAACAAGTATGGTGCACACAATTACCATCCTTTACCAGTAGTATTGAGCAGGGGAGAAGGTGTTTATGTCTGGGATGTAGAGGGTAAGAAATATTACGATTTCTTATCTGCTTATTCTGCAGTTAACCAAGGGCACTGTCATCCTAAAATTGTAAATGCAATGACAGAGCAAGCTAAAACACTTAGTTTGACGTCAAGAGCATTTTACAATGATATTCTTGGGAAATATGAGAAATACGCTTCTGAGTATTTTAATTATGACAAATTGTTACCGATGAATACAGGTGCTGAAGCAGTCGAAACTGCTTTGAAAATTTGTAGAAAATGGGCTTATGAAGTTAAAGGTATTGCAGAGAATGAAGCAGAAATAGTAGTTTGTGAGAATAATTTCCACGGAAGAACGACAACCATCATCTCATTTAGTAATGATCCTGTTGCTAGAAAAAACTTTGGTCCATATACTGACGGATTTATAAAAATAGAATACGATAACTTAAAGGCTTTAGAGGACGTTTTAGAGAGTAACAAAAATATAGCTGGATTTTTGGTGGAACCAATTCAAGGTGAAGCTGGCGTTTTTGTGCCAACTGAAGGGTATTTAGCAAAAGCAAAAGCCCTGTGTGAAAAGCATAACGTTTTATTTATTGCAGATGAAGTACAGACAGGAATTGCAAGAACGGGACGTTTATTAGCTACCTGCGGAAATTGTACATGTGTAGATAAGAATTGTTCTGGTACTCCAGAAGTGAAAGCAGATATCTTAATTTTAGGTAAAGCATTATCTGGAGGCGCTTATCCAGTATCTGCAGTTCTAGCAAATGATCCTATTATGAATGTTATTGGACCAGGAAATCACGGAAGTACATTTGGTGGTAATCCAATAGCAGCAGCAGTTGCTATGGCAGCACTAGAAGTCGTTAGAGATGAAGATTTAGCTGAGCAAGCATTTCAATTAGGAGAATTGTTTAGAAGTGAATTACAAAAATATATTGAAACAAGTCCTATTGTAAATCTCGTAAGAGGTAAAGGTTTGTTAAATGCGATTGTAATCAATGATGATGAAGACAGTGATACTGCTTGGAATATATGTATGGCCTTAAGAGATAACGGTCTTTTAGCAAAGCCAACACATGGTAATATCATTCGTTTTGCACCACCTTTGGTAATGACGAAAGAACAATTATTAGATTGCGTATCTATTATTGTTAAAACGTTAAAGCAGTTTGAGGTTTAAAATTTCCGAAGAAAATTAAGTACATAAAAAAAACCTCAATAGTTATATTGAGGTTTTTTTATTATACTATAATGATGACTACTGATTCATCATTTCTTGGACTTTTTCTTGCATTAATTCTTGATCATTTATAGCTTCCCATCCAAAAGTCATAACTGCCCATATTGTTGCTAATACATAAAGTACACTTAGTACTAACCCAATAATAGCCAGTATCTTTCCGATTTTTACATTTTGAAATCCTGTGTACATTTCTGGACTAGCTGCATATATTGCAGTTGCTTTTTGTGCGAGTACTATGGTTACTATTCCTAGTATAATTCCTACCACACCATAGCAACAACACGTTACTATTGATAAGATTCCTAATACTAAAATTAGTGTAGAATTTTTTAATTGTTCTTGAGTTTGATTGTGTTCCATGTTATAATATTTAGTTGATAAAGGTTTTGTAAATAAAGTTGCCAAGTATTAGCAACGCATTGATAAGCGCCAAAATAATAATTATTTTGTAACCATGCTTGAAATTTTTGAAGTAATTTAAAAAGATGACACCTACTAAAGCTATTAAGCTGTAAATAGCAGGATACATTTGAAAAGCAGCAACAAAATCACCATTTAATAGTAATGCTATTGAGCGCTGCATACCGCAACCCATACACTCTAGTCCGAATAGTTTTTTGTTTAAGCAAGGTAACATGTAGTCTTCTGGAGACATCATAGATTTAATTTATGCCTGTAAAAGTAACAAAAATTTGAAGTCTTAAATAGTTTAGTTTTTGATAATTACCTTTTTAGAAACGCTTTGGTTATTATCAACGATAACGGTTGTTACATAAACACCGTCGCTTAACGATTTAGTTGAAAAACGATACTCATTTTGAGTGCCTACGTTTTTAGCATTGATAACAACTTTACCACTAACATCGAGAAGGGTCACAGATGTAATAGCCAAACCATTTGGGTTTAGAACAGTTAATTCTCCGTTTTTAGTGTTTTGGAATACGACAAAACCGTCATCTGTAATATCTTCAATAGTTAAAGCATTTGGATTTTGAAAAGTGATTTCAAATCGGTTTGTGTAGTTTCCTGCTTCAAGATTGATGCTGTAATTCTGTTCTCTTAAATCAACATAAAGATCGTTTTCGATATCGTGGATATAGATGGGTTGCGATACGTCAAAATTTTGGATATCGAAAATACTGAATTCAATAGGTTGTGGGTTTTCAACTTTAATAACAACTGGTATTATTTTGTCGATATCAAAGTTATGGGCTTGTATAACGAAGTCTTCATCGTTTTGCGTCCATGTTGCATTTGTAGAAGATTCATCAGAACTAGGAGCTTCTAAACCATAGTCAAAGCCATCTGTTGCTGTGTTATGGAAATTTTGAACTAATTGTTTTGTGAAATCTTGATTAAAAATGATGTTTAATCTAAACCGTTTAAAATCATTAGGAACTATGTTTAGTCCTAGTTCATTATATTCAACCCCCTCGAATTCTTCAATGCTTTCTTCGGTAATCGCACTTCTAAAGAAATAACTTTCCCCACTTGATTGTTTGGCATATACTCTATGTGCGTTTTTAACGAATACCGACGATGCACCAGATCCGGTAGCACCTTCGACCATGAAACCTTGACCAATTGGAATATAACGTTTAGCTATTTTAGTAGGATTTGGTCCAGGTGGTACTGGAAGAGCATTACCAGCAGCATCGTATGCGAAAAAAGATGGAAAAACATAAGTTTCAACACCTCCTGGTGATATCGTGTAAGCGCCATAACCCCCTACATATTCACTTGTTGTATGAGATGTGGGTGTTTGTTCCCAATAATATAAAGCACCAGTAATTACTGGAGAAAAGTCGCCATCAGTACCTATATTGGCATTATCTGTATCGTGAATTAGTAATAGTGCATCAATTGCAGAAGGATATGGATTCCCTATTAATGTGAAGTTATCTGCTAAAATATTATTAGTAATCGTTCCATTATTTGCCTTTCCTCTAAAATCATATAGCTGACCTCCGGCTAATCCTATCCCTTTCATTGTAAACCCTAAGCCAGGAGCGATAGCAGAATTTTCATCTAAATCAATCCACTCACTAAATTCATCAGATGATACATAAGAATAAAACCAACGCCTTGGGATTTGCAAAGGAGAAGAAATACCATCATTACCTCCAATAAACACAGCATCATTGCTAGATATTAATCCAGTGCTATCATCAATTAAGCTAGCCCTTGCATCTTCATTTCCTGCGGCAGCAGAGTTGTTTCCTACAGGAGAACACCAATAATTATATGCAAATGTATTAGCAGTACCAGTTTGACGTACACTTAATTCTCCAACACCCGAATTGGCAGAAACAGTTCCACCCTGAATTAATTGCGCTTCATTACGCAAATATATATTACTACTTGGCCCCGTTAAATTGACTTCGTTGGTTACAAATAAAGGCGCTACATCAGGTCCTTCAGTAAAACCATCTCCATCTACGAAAATAAATGAGCTATTTGTTACTGTGAGTTGTGCTGATGCACTGATACTCGTTATAATAAAAACTAAGAATAGTATACGTTTAATCATCTTATCTACGGTTTATAATTTATAGGTTAAGACTGAAAAAATGTAGTTTTGGGGAAACTAAAAATTAATAATTTATAAATATAGGTAATTTTATGAGTAAACTAAAATCAAAATGGTGTAACTAACTTATCTCACCATTAATAATCTACTAAATTTTTAAATTAGGTGGTTTTTAAGACCATTAAAGGTTAATATTTTATGTTTAGATTTGATCTATTACTGTTTTAGCTTTCCCATGTATTTTATATTTTTATTTTGAAGATGTCAAAAATTGTGATGTTAAATCTTACTATTAAGTTTCATTTAGAATAGTAATTAATACCATCTTGAGTTTGCAAAAAGAGCTAAAAAAAAGTAACGAGTGTAGCTTAATTTTTGTTTGATTAACCTTATTATTTTCTATGAATTAATTTGGTCCAGTATTTAATAATTATAATCAAAAAGTAATTTTGAGTTCATACTTTTTATGAGTATTTTCGATACACTAAAGATTGATTTAATACTTTTTTAATTATGCCCAGAAAATTCAGTTATTTTTTAATCGTAATTGGCGGAATTATAGCAATTTATGCCCAAGCTAAAGCCGATCAAAATCAGTTCATTCTAATTGCAGGAATCGTAATTTTAATGCTTGGTGTTTATACTATTTCAAGAAATATTCCAAGTAAAGAAGACCAAGACGACGAACATCAAAATAATTTATAATGAACTTGAAAATTGGTGATTCTGTTTCCGTTTTAGATGAAGCTATAAATGGCGTTGTTTCTAAGATTTCTGGTGAGACGATTACTATTGAAACAGAGGATGGTTTTGATATGGAGTTCTTAACTTTCGAAGTCATAAAAACTAAAGCCCTCTCGAATCAGTTATTTGCAGATATGGATGTCGATTCTGTAATTAACGAAAAAGAAACCACGCACAAGCGCAAATCAGTTAAAGTAAAACCAAAAGATAGAGCGCTTCCTGCTATGGAAGTGGACTTGCATATTCATCAAATTACAACCTCCAATAAACACATGAGTAATTATGACATGTTGAATCTGCAGTTAGATACAGCGCGACATAAGTTGGAGTTTGCGATTCAAAAACGCATTCAAAAAGTGGTATTTATTCACGGTGTAGGTGAAGGTGTTCTCAAATCTGAATTAGATTACCTATTTGGACGTTATGACAATATCAAATTCTATGCTGCCGATTACCAAAAATATGGCTTAGGTGCAACTGAGGTTTATATTTATCAAAACGTAAAAGATTAGTAATTATTCGTCTTCTTCTGGAAGTGCTAAAGTTTGCGGGTATTCATACGTGCCTAACTCTATTATGTCGGTACTTAATATACCAATATTAGCGTTTAATATGGTTACATTAACACGTATTGTTCTTATATACGATGTTGGTATTATTGCAGCAGGGTCAAAAGATTCAATCGCCAAAGGATCTAAATAGCGAGGAGTTGTATTATTAGAATCTACTGTTTGGTCAATATCATCTAACAATGAACCATTACCATTTTCATTTTCATTAGCTGAAAATGTACCGTCACCATCATCATCGTTATCTAGATAGTTTGGTAAACGTATTTCTCCATCGGCATCTTCTTGAGCTTCATTACTATTCAAAGCATCATCAGGGTTACCATCGTCATTGTCATCTGCATCTTCATCAATCGTCATAATACCATCATTATCATCATCTTCATCAATGTAGTCTGGTAAACCGTCCAAATCTGTATCTTGAGCGTCAGGATACGAACCATCAGCAGCTTGCGCTCCTCGTCCTTCAAATTCTGTTAAAATACCATCGTTATCATCATCTTCAAACGTACTAATGAAAGACGCTTGTGCACCTGCAGCAGCAGGATAATCGTCAATGATTTGTGTCCCAGGGTTTACAATAGATTGACAGATTAAATCGTTAGGGTCACCATTGTAAGTCCTGTAATTAAAACGAGTATTGGAATTGTCAATTAATATAGTGCCAATATAGCCAACAGGATCAGTACTATTATATTCTGTAGGATTTAATAATGGGTTATTAACAGTATTACTAGGGAATAAAAGGGAAAGCGACTCATTTGGGTCTAGTTTTGTTTCGTACAACAGAAAGTTCTCTTCATTTATATCTATACAGAGCTCAAGGTCTTGTTCAAACTCTAAACTCACTTCAAAAATATCACCATCATCACAAGACGAAGCTATTAAACCTATAAAACAGATATATATTAAATTACGCATCACAGTAGTTTTAAAGCAAAAATAGAAGATTTATGAGTTTAACAGTTGCGATTAACAAATAATTTTGAAACCTGATTAGATAGTTTTATAAATGTTGATAATGTTGCATCTTTGTAGTAAGATTTTAGGACCTATGAAAACTGTTTATTTTGATAATGCTGCAACGACTGCAATTCGAGCTCATGTTATTGATACAATGAGTGCTGCTATGCGGTTAAATTTTGGAAATCCGTCGTCAACCCATAGTTTTGGTAGACAGTCAAAATCTCTAATTGAATTATCTAGAAAGCGTATTGCGTCACATTTTAATGTCTCTGCTGCCGAAATTGTCTTCACTTCGGGCGGTACAGAAGCAGATAATCTAGTACTTAAAAGCGCAGTAAGAGATTTAGGAGTCACAGAAATAATTACTACAAAAATTGAGCATCATGCGGTTTTACACGCTGTAGACCAACTTAAAGTGGAGTACAATATTATGGTTACCTACTTAGATATAGATAGTAATGGTGATATTAATACCTCACAGTTAGAAGCTCTGCTACAAAATGATAGAAAACAATTGGTAACCTTAATGCACATCAATAACGAGATTGGAAATATTTTAGATCTTAAAAAAGTTGCCGACTTATGTAAAGCTAATGATGCACTTTTTCATAGTGATACTGTACAATCTGTGGGGCACTATAAATTGGACTTACAAGATATCCCTATTGATTACTTGGCTGCAAGTGCGCATAAATTTCACGGACCAAAAGGTGTTGGATTTGTTTTTCTTCGGAAAAATAGCGGTCTACGAGCTTCAATCTTTGGAGGCGAGCAGGAGCGAGGCTTAAGAGCAGGAACTGAAGCTATTCATAATATCGTAGGTATGGACGAAGCCTTGGCAATCTCATACGCTAATTTGGAAACCGAAGGAACGTACATCAAATCCATCAAGTCTTATTTCGTGGACCAGTTACAATCTATATTTGATACTGTCAGTTTTAACGGCCAATCTGGTAATCTAGAAAAAAGCACCTACACTTTAGTTAATGTGTGTTTGCCAATTGCTGCGGATAAAGCTGGAATGCTTCAATTTCAATTAGATTTAAAAGGCATAGCCTGTTCTAAAGGAAGTGCCTGCCAAAGCGGAAGTTCCCAAAACTCTCACGTCCTATCAGAGATTCTAGATGATACCCATTTAAGTCGACCCTCTGTGCGTTTCTCATTTAGTAGTTTTAATACTAAAGATGAAGTGGATTATGTAATTACTGTTTTAAATGAATTTATAAACGCTTAGTCTTTTAGGCGCTCTCTAACATGTTTAGATAATTTAATTGTGCCATTGCATTATAAAAATAAGCAGCTACACGCATAGTTTTTAATGCTATCTATATATTCATCATCAGCATCGGTATCCACGCTCAATTGTTCTTCTAGTTGTTCATCAGAGCAGTAGCATTCTGTAGTTAAATCATTAGTTTCATAAAACACAGATAGGCTTAAATTATTAACAAAATACGATTTGATTTCGTCATAACCATTGGCTTCAAATACAGTTGGTTTGTCATCTTACTTTAAGTGCCAATCATTATTAACAGGAAACGCTATAAAATGAGCGCCAGCTACATAAAACATCCCTGATAAAAAACTATGGTAAGAGCCTCCAGTTTTTTCTAAACTTCAAAGTGTTATTGAGCTCTTTTAGAACCTTTTTAATAGCTCTCTTTTGTCCATTTAAAATAGTGACAGATACGAGAATAAAAAGAAGACTTATAACTGTTTTCATTTACAATCGCGCACTCAATCTCACATTCAATACTCGAGGTGTTAAAAAATTAGGAATCGCAAATTGGCGTTTGCTATACACATCACGAACCCAGGTATTGGTAATCGTATTTTGTGCATTAAACATATTAAAAATCTCTATACCTAAAGATAATTCTTTGAATTTTTGCTTCCACTTTGAGGTGTAAATTTTGTTTTTATCAACCAGCACATAAGAAATCCCTAAATCTGCACGTCTATAATCTCGCAGTCGGGTTTGAAAATCATAAGGATCTGCATAACTTGGAGAACCACCAGGAACTCCAGTATTATACACCAAGTTTAGATACATTTTAAGTTCAGGAATGTTAGGTACATAATCTTGAAATAATATTCCGAATTTTAAACGTTGATCTGTGGGTCTTGCTATAAAACCTCGGTTTTCTATATTCTCTTCGGTTTTTAAATATCCAAAACTAAACCAGCTTTCTGTGCCTGGAACAAATTCACCATTAAGTCGTAAATCTAATCCATAAGCATAAGCAGTCGCATTGTTTTTTGCTCTGTAACGAATCCTCACATTTTCTAATGTATAAGGATTGACATCAGTCATGTTTTTATAGTATGCTTCGGAAACGAGCTTAAATGGACGATCCCATATTTTGAAACTATAGTCGTTACCAACAACTAAATGAATAGACCTTTGAGCTTTTACATCGGGTTGCACAACTCCTGCAGAATCTCTCAGCTCCCGATAAAAAGGCGGTTGATAATACACACCTCCTGCAACTCTAAATAACATATCTTTTTTCCAGTCTGGTTTAATAGCAAATTGTGCTCTCGGGCTAAAAACGGTTTGCGTAGATGAAGACACACCTTCTTGATTTGGTACAGCGCTATTTACAGTCCAGTTATGAACTCTCATACCAGCATTGTAAAACACTTCATGGTCTCCAAGCATCGTGCGTTTACTCCACTGTGCGTAGGCTTGCAATCTGTCAATTTTCACCTCATTTGTAGCTCTAATATTTTGAAAAGCAACCAACGGACCTTCAAAAGGCGCATAAGGTTGATTATTTGGGACATCAAAAATTGGTGGTCTCACAGAAAACCCTGCACTATCAATCACTTCCCATTCTACTTGGCGATCTCGTATATCTTCATGCGTATATTTCACAGACCATTCCAATGTTGTTTCATCATCAATGTTATAGTCTCCTTTATGCTCTATATTAAAAATAAGCGCGTCTAAATCATTACGAGCATGTGTAAGTTGTGAACCAATACCTTCAGAAAATTCCACTTCACCCAAATTTTCATCGCCAATATTACTATTAACTTCTCCAAGCCTATAGCGTGCTAAAATGTCAAAATATTCTTCTTCGGTAGTATGGTATGCAGACGCAATTAATTTAAGTGTTAAATCATCTGTTGCAAAATAATTCGCTTTAAAGGCTCCAAAAGTCGTGAAGTATTGATCTTGTTCTTGTCCGTCGTAATTTACTAAAAGCGCCACAGGTTCGTCTAGCGTTCCAAAGTTAGTCTGACGATTTTTTGGTTTAAACGTATATTGATTGAGTGAGATATTTCCGAGGAAATTAAGATGAAACTTATCTGTAAATTTATAAGTTAAATACGTTTGAACATCTGCAAATATAGGTCGCACATCGGTTTCAGTCTCCAATGAGTTTAGCAACAAACCGTTGTCTCTATATCGTAGACCCATAATCCCAGAAAATTTTGAATCCTTACTCACTGCTTCTGCAGCCACGCTACCACCAAGCAAACTGGCTTCTGCACGAATCCCAAAACCAGTAGGATTTCTATAGGTAATATCTAAAACAGAAGACAACTTATCGCCATATTTAGCTTGAAAACCACCTGCTGAGAAATCTACATTTTGAACTAAGTCTGTATTAACAAAACTTAAGCCTTCTTGCTGGCCAGAACGAATTAGAAACGGTCTGTAAATTTCAATCTCATTAACATAAACTAGATTTTCGTCAAAATTACCACCACGAACAGAGTATTGGGTACTCAATTCATTAGAGATATTAACACCAGGTAGCGTTTTTAATAAATTTTCAACACCGGGATTTGCACCTTTGACTGTTCTAATGACTTCTGGAGAAATCGTAACTACACCATCTACTTTTTGGCGTGTATTTGTATTAATAACAACGGTCGCAATTTGCTCAATATCAACACTCATTACAGGGTTAAATTCAATTTCTTGACCGCTTGTCAAATTAAATTTTGCTTCGACGCGTTTATGTCCGAGATGCGTAAAAATGATGGTGATCTCTTTATTTACTGGGATTTTAAGAATGAAAAATCCGTTTTCATTGGTTGTTGTTCCGCCATTACCAGCTTTTATGTTTACACCAGCTATTGGTATTTTAGCATCACTTAGAATGACACCTCTAATGGTTGCGGTTTGCGAATTTCCGAAGAAAGAAAAGCCAATAAAGGCAATGAGTAATGTGATATGTAACTTCAAAGGGTTGTTTTTTTATTTTCTAAAAAATGTAGATTCAAATGTAGTGCTATTTCCCACATTATCTGTTACAATTACTTTTAGGTTGTTTTCGGTTTCAGTGTTAATATTATCATCAAAATTATAGGTCAATGTATCCTTTTTGTAATTATACTCCATTAAAATCCATTGACCATTAATGGTTGCTCTGTAATTACTAATGCCAGATAAGTCATCGTCTATTTGCAATTTTAAGGTACTCAATTTGCTTAACCATTTTCCATCTTGAAAATTCACGGGTTTTATAGTTGGGTTCACGGTATCTATAGCTAATGTAAACGTTCCTAAAGATTTAGTTCTAGCTGATAACATGTTGCCCAGTCGTTTTGTGCTTATGTAACTCGGGTTTTGGTAATAACCGTATAAATTAGCAATAAATAATTTGTCTTTATCATCCTCACCATAGTTGCTAATATCGAATTTTATAGTATAGCTTTTCATCAAGGGTATGGTATTCTTGTGAAGTTTTAAGGTATCATTCAAAACACTAAAGTCAATATGAAAATCATCGTAGAATGTATTCTTAGGAAAATAAACAGATACATTATCTTGTTCTAGTTCATTGGCTTGATTTGCTAGTATATAGGTATTAGGCTTAAGATCTGGAGCTTCAAGGATTTCTTTAGCTGGTTTACCTTTAATAGGAATGGATAACCAAGATTCATTACCACCAAAATCTCTTAACCTTACTTTGTAAACTGTATTGGTGCTGTCTTCAATTATTACATAGCCATTAGCATCAACATCTTTTAGCATACTTAATGTATTACCAGATTGTACAAATAATTTCTGGATTCTAGATTTTTCTTCTTTGTAGACTTCGTAATCTATATAGCGGTTAATGTGTTTAGATTCTGCAAAACTAAAACGTTTAAAATCCATCTCGAAGGTTTTGTTGCCATTGTAAAAACTTTGGATATTACTGAGTCCGTTTTTATTGTACCCTAAATCTTGTTGGTCGTAACTTACAATACCAAAGCCAATATCACCGTAAGCTTCAATAGGTGCTGTGGAGTAATTACCATTTTTATTTGGTATTAATCGTAGTTCTATTCTTTTTTTAATGTCATTAACATGTGATTTTTTGTTTTTTGGGTATGCATAAACTGAAGTTAAAACAGGAGCTTTGGTGTCTTTAATATCATATCCAAATAGAAGTGGGTTTATAGGTCGTTCTTCATTATCTCGAATTTCAAAATGCAGATGTGGACCACCAGAACTTCCACTGTTTCCTGAAAACGCTACAATTTCATCTACGGAAATGGGTAACTCCTCTTGTGAAGGGAATACCTCTACTTCATAACTTTCTTTATTATATTGACAGGTCTTTATATATTTTTCAATGCGTGGTGAAAATTTGCTCAAATGTGCGTATACGCTAACGTAGCCATTAGGATGTGTAATGTATAGCGCTTTTCCGTAGCCATAATGAGAAATTTTTATTCTACTTACATAGCCTTGCGCAACACCATAGACATTGAGACCTATGCGCTGTTGTGTTTTTATATCTAGTCCAGAATGAAAATGGTTTGATCTGAGCTCGGCAAACGTACCAGAAAGAACAACCGTTACATCTAACGGACTCCTAAAATAGTCTTGAGGATAAGGAGATTGGGAAAAACTTAAAGTAAAGCAAAATAGTAGGAGTAGGGTGTATTTCATAAATAGTATAAGAGAATGCTAAAGTATTAATTTCAAAATAATACTCAAAAGGAAATTGTAATAAATGACTTATATATCAATTATACAGTATTATAACTGATTTTAGCCAATTTAATTTCAAAATTAATTATAAAACAATTGTGATTATTCACTCAGTATGTTAACTTTGTTACATCAGTATTGAAATTTGTAAATGAGTAAAATTGAAGATGTTGTAGATTCTTTAGAGAATAAAATAAGCAAGGTTTTGCATAAACTTGAAGTTTTAAAGCAAACAAATGCTAAGATTTCTGAGGAATTAGCAATTGAGCAGCAAAAAAGCATTCAACAGCAAGAGGAATTAAGTGCTTGGGTTGAAAAGCATGAGGCTCTCAAAATGGCAAACTCATTACTGGGCAGTGACGAAAATAATCGAGAAACAAAACTCAAAATAAATACGTTAATAAGGGATATTGATCATTGTATTGCTCAATTATCGGAATAGCGTTAATAAAAATTAATGGCAGACCAGCTTAAAATAAAGCTATCTATAGCAAACAGAGTGTATCCTTTAACTATCGCACATAGTCAAGAAGAAGGTTTACGTAAAGCAGCTAAAAAGATTGAAGCCATGATTAGTCAATTTGAGCAAAACTATTCTGTAAGAGATAAGCAAGATGTTTTAGCAATGTGTGCTTTACAATTTGCATCTCAAGTAGAACAGAAAACAATAGATAAAGCCAGTGTTAGTAAAGATGTCGAAGAAAAGCTTAATGCTTTAGACCAATTACTACAAAAACATTTAAGCGCTTAAGTTCTTTTAAATAAATAATAGGTTACTGCCTACATTAGTGATATTTTTTGATAAACTCAACGATCAATTCTTTAAAAAGGGTGAGTTTAAGTTGTAAAATCGTGCTGTTAGTTCTGAACTTGTTTTAGAATCTTAGACAGATTTTTGATCAGCTTGTTAGCCCTAAACTTGTTTTTAAGGAGTTTATACAAAACCAGAACTAGTGTAGGCTTTTTTGTACCTTAACTTTTGGGTTGGTAATACCCGGTGAATAACTAAACTACCACTAATTAAAACTAACTAAACATGGATACGAATACAATTTTAATGATTGTTGGAGGCGTGGTACTTGGCCTTATAATAGGTTATATCATTGCCAAATCATTAGAGAAAGGCAATGCGTCAAAACTTATAAATGGCGCTCAAAAAGAAGCCGACTCAATATTAAAACAAGCTAAGAAAGATGGAGAATCTATCAAAAAAGATAAGATGCTCCAAGCAAAGGAAAAATTTTTAGAGCTTAAATCTGAGCATGAGAAAGTTATTTTGTCTCGCGATAAGAAGATGGCCGAATCTGAAAAACGCACTAGAGACAAGGAGTCTCAAGTATCTAGTGAGCTAGCTAAAAATAAGAAATCTAATCAATCACTTGACGATAAACTTAAGGATTATAATTTTCGTGTAGAGTTTCTTGATAAGAAAAAAGAGGAGGTTGAGAAAGCGCATAAGAGTCAAATTAGACAGCTAGAAGTTATTTCTGGATTATCTGCAGAAGATGCGAAATCAGAATTGGTAGAGTCTTTAAAAAGCGAAGCTAAAACTGATGCAATGAGTTATATCCAAAAAGCAATGGAAGAAGCTAAGTTAACAGCGCAACAAGATGCCAAGAAAATAATATTAAATACAATACAACGAATAGGTACAGAAGAAGCAATAGACAATTGTGTGTCTGTTTTTAATATCGAATCTGACGACGTTAAAGGAAGAATCATTGGACGTGAAGGTCGTAACATTCGTGCTATTGAAGCAGCAACAGGAGTAGAGATCATTGTAGATGATACGCCAGAAGCAATTATATTGTCTTGCTTTGATTCTGTAAGACGGGAAGTTGCACGTTTATCGTTACATAAATTAGTTACAGACGGAAGAATACATCCTGCACGTATTGAGGAAATTGTACAGAAAACACAAAAACAAATTGAGCAAGAAATTGCAGAGGTGGGTAAACGCACAGTAATCGATTTAGGAATTCACGGTTTACACCCAGAATTAATTAAAATGATTGGACGTATGAAATATCGTTCGTCTTACGGTCAAAATTTACTACAACACTCGCGTGAAGTTGCAAAACTTTGTGGTGTTATGGCTGCGGAGTTAGGTTTAAATCCTAAACTAGCAAAACGAGCAGGGCTTTTGCATGATATTGGTAAAGTGCCATCATCTGAAGCAGATATGGAGACGCCTCACGCAATTCTTGGAATGCAATGGGCAGAAAAGCACGGTGAAAAAGCAGAAGTTTGTAATGCTATTGGTGCTCACCACGATGAAATTGAGATGACCTCGTTGTTAGCGCCGATTGTTCAAGTTTGTGATGCGTTTTCTGGAGCTAGACCTGGAGCTAGACGTCAAGTTTTAGATTCATATATACAACGTCTTAAAGATCTTGAAGAAGTTGCTTTTGGATTCTCTGGAGTCAATAAAGCTTATGCCATCCAAGCAGGACGTGAATTACGTGTTATGGTTGAAAGCGAAAAAGTATCTGATGAGCAAGCAGCAAATTTATCATTTGAGATTTCACAAAAAATCCAGACAGATATGACCTATCCTGGCCAAGTTAAGGTTACGGTAATTAGAGAAACGAGAGCGGTGAATATTGCGAAATAATTTCAGAAGAGAAATAGATTAAATGTAAAAGCACTCAAATTAGAGTGCTTTTTGTTTTTTAAACGTTAGTATAAATGTTGTGCCTTCATCGAGCTTACTTTCTACATCAATGCGCCCTCCAAGAGCTTCCATTTGTGTTTTTGTAATGTATAGGCCAACACCTCGAGAATCTTCTCTGTGAGTACCATGAAACGTTTGGTAAATCTCAAAGAGTTGTTTTTTATATTTTTCTATATTTATTCCTATACCGTTATCTCCAATCAAAATTTTAAGTTCGGTTTTAGTGTGAACAGATTGTAAAATAACTTTAGCGTTGCGTTTATCAGATTTATATTTAATTCCATTTGAAATTAAATTATACAGTATGCTTTCCAAGTATGCTGGATTTACATTTATAAAATCATCTTTCCTTATCGAATTATAAACCTCAATAGCATTATGGGCGATATCAATTTCGAGACTATCAACAATCTTTTCTGCGCAGTCAAAAATATTAACACGCGCTGCAAGTTCTTTAGAGTTTGATTTACTTTTTATACTTATGATATCGTCTAAATCTATAATTGTAGAAGTCAAAGCTCTTGAGATCGTTTTTAAATGATTTTGTAATTCTTTTTCTTCTTCTTCGGAATTCGTGTCCTCAAGAAACTCTAAAATATTCTTAAAGTTACCTATATGCGTTTTCAAGTTATGCGATACAATATGCGTGAAATTATGTAATCTTTGATTTTGACTAGTAATAAGTTCTAAATAGCGTTCAGATTGCTCTTCTTTTTTTTTGCGATACGTAATATCTGTATGTGTGCCAATTATTCGAGTAGGTTTGCCATTAGAATCGGCTTCTACTACTTTGCCTTTATCTAAAATCCATTTATAATTGCCATCACAACATAAAATGCGATGTTCATTTCTATAAGTCTCTATTGATCCATTAATATGGGCTTTAAAATCCTTAAAATAGTGTTCTAAATCTTCTGGATGTACCCTTTTATTCCATTGTATTACAGAGTTACTTAATTCATGGTCTTTGTAACCAAGTATTTCTTTTGATTCTTTAGAATAAAATACGTTACCACTTATTACATCATAGTCCCAAAGGCCAACATTGCTGTTTTCTAGAGCAATTTGGTATCTTTTTTCATCAATGGATTTTCTGTTCTCAGTAGTATTTTGGCTATAAAACTTTTTTCTTTTCAAAAACATGAGGCTAGGATTTAATAATAGGACACATTTATTATAAAATTGTCACTTTAATTTGTGAAAAAATGAATTTAATTTTATGAGGTGCTGATTTAGAGGAATTGTCTTTTACATATCCATTTAACTAGTTAGTTATTTGGTATGCTTACATAAGAATTGAAAACATAGTGCATTTCTAGAATAGTTGAAATCTAAATTAGGTTATACGAGTGTAATTTTTAAATGTGTACTGGGAAATGACTAATGAGTAAAATAGGTATTAAAAGCACTTTTAGTTAGTGGCAGTAATAATTAGCCTAGTTCCCTTTTGAGGTTCACTTTCTATCCTAATTTTACCTCCAAAACTTTCTATTTGATTTTTTATGAGATATAGACCTACACCTTCAGCATCATCATTATGATGAAATGTTTTGTAGAGACCAAAAATATCGTTACCAAATTTATTGAGATCAATACCAATCCCATTGTCAGAAACGCTCAGTTCTAACTTTGAGTGATTAAAACTACAATCAATATTTATAATTGGATTTCTTTCTGGATGCTTGTATTTTATTGCATTAGTCAATAAGTTTTGAACAATACTTTCAAAGTAAGACTCATTATACATTATATATAATTCACTATTGATATTATTGTTTACAGTAGTATTAGATTTAGTGATTACGATATCTAGCATATCTAAAATGCGATCAACTTCTTTAGCCATGTAAATCTTTTCTACACATCTATTTTTATTATTTTGAACAGAAACAATATCCCCTAAATCACTTATAGTTTTACTAAGTGATCTTGAGAGCGTTTGCATATGATTAAAGATGTTTTTCTTTTCTTCTTCATTCTCTTCTTCTTGGTAAAAAGTTAATAGGTTTTCGAGATTACCTGTATGCTGTTTGAGGTTGTGTGTTACTATATGGGCAAAATTCTTTAATCTATTGTTCTGCTCAGTGGCAATTATTAGTGCATTATTTAATTTAGTTTCATTATTTTTAAATTCAGTGATGTCGGTATGTGTGCCGATAATACGTTTGTGTTTTCCTTTTGAAGACCACTCAACTATTTTTCCTATATCCCTGATCCATTTATATTTTCCATTTTCGCAACGTACACGATGTATATTCTCATACATTGGTTTTATTCCTTTGAGATGATCTTGAAAGTCCTGAAAATACCTAATTTTATCATTAGGATGCACGCGATTATTCCAGTCTTGAGGGTTTTTACCAAAGTTTATATTGGTAATTCCTATGATTTGTTTTGAACCTTCAGAAAAGTAGACACGATTTTCTTCAGCATTATATTCCCAAACTCCTATACTTGAATATTCTAAGGCAAGTTTAGATTTAAAGTCCTTTGTAACTTCTGATTTATGTAGACGATTGAGAAATCCCAAATTAAATATAGCCATATTAATGTATTAAAAGAACTTCGTAGGGACTTCAATTCTTAGTTAAAGTATTTGTTTTCAATGGATTAAATGTAGTGATTTGCCGATGAAAAAGCAAATTTCCATTAAAATATTTTATTGTCTAGGATGGAATTTTAATAATGTATTTTTTAAATGTGATCTATCAACATGCATGTAAATTTCTGTAGTTGTTATACTTTCATGACCAAGCATAAGTTGTATTGCTCTTAAGTCTGCTCCATTTTCTAGAAGGTGTGTAGCAAAGGAATGCCTAAATGTGTGAGGAGAAATAACTTTATTGAGGTTAGTCTCTTTAGCAAGATTTTTTATGATTATGAAAATCATAGCCCGTGTTAATTGTTTACCTCTATTATTGAGAAAAAGTGTGTCTTTATGTTCTGGATGAATAGTAATATGAGTTCTAATCTCTTGCCAAATATGAATATACTTTTGAGTATTTGGACCAATAGGCACAAAACGTTGCTTATTACCCTTTCCAGTTACTTTTATAAATCCTTCTTGAAAAAACAAATCTGAAATCTTCAAATTGGTCAATTCACTCACCCGAAGACCACAGCTATATAATGTTTCTAATATTGCTCTATTGCGTTCTCCAATTCTAATACCATTGTATTCTTTTGTTAAGTCTATAGCATCTATAAGGTTATCAATATCTTCTAAGGATAAGGTATCTGGTAATTTTCTACCAATTTTAGGCGATTCAATTTGGTCTAAGGGATTTGTTTTACGGTAATCTTCAAATACTAAATAGTTAAAAAAACTACGTAGACCAGATATTAATCGGGATTGAGAACGTGCATTTAATTGTTTGGATACCTCATAGATAAAGGCTTGTACTTGCTCAAAATTAATAGTAATAGGAGACGCATGAACACCATTACTACTAAGGTAGTTGATAAGCTTATCTACATCTAACTCATAGTTTACAATGGAATTATGAGATAGGCCTCTTTCTATTTTGAGGTAATATTTGTAATCGCTAAGTGCATTTTGCCATTTCATATATAGAACCGATTGTAGGTCTCAATTTATAGGATAAAAATAAGTAATTATCTGATAAACTTCTCCTATAAAAGCTATTATTAAGCCTTCATAAATGAGGAAATGTTGATAACTATAACTTATATAGTGCTGATATAATGTTTTTATAAGAATGTTAATAACATATAAAAATATATTGATAGTCTGAAAAAAAAGTTTTTTTGTATAAATCAATTTTAAAACTTTTTTCATGCTTTAATCCGTTGAAATGCATAATATTATAGTTGAAACGTATGATATTATGTTATTTTTATTGTGACATTTATAAAATAGATATGTGTTTGCCGACCAATAAAAAACTTAAACTCAAATTATTTAAACTTAATTATTATGAAAAAATTAATGGTATTAGCTGCAGTTGCAGTATTTGGATTATCACGTGTAAATGCTCAAGGTGATTTTAGGGCAGGTTTGACTGCTGGAATTCCCGTTGGAGATTTTAGTGACGCTTACACCTTTAATGTTGG
>JAWUWM010000073.1:0-38233 GCA_034111845.1 Psychroserpens sp.
GACACAAAAAATGATGTTGAAGCACTGATTAAGTTTTGCAAATTTGCACCAAGTAAGGTCAACTTAATAGAATATAATCCTATTGATGATGGTGAATTTCAGCAAGCAAATTCTAAGGCAATAGATATGTATGTAGATATGCTAGAGGTCAATAATATTACGGTTACAGTAAGGCGATCTAGAGGTAAAGATATCGACGCTGCTTGCGGGCAGCTGGCCAATAAAGCAAAATAGAGTGACTCTGCGTTTACTGAGCGCAGTCAGAGCATAGTCGCTTTTTAATTATGCTTGAATAACAATTACTGCTTCAAAATCTTTATGGTTTGTAAATGTCCTTGAATAGATACTTTAATTAAGTAAATACCATCTTTTAAATTTGATATATCAATGGTTTCATTATTTACAGATAACGTATTGTTTATAACACGTTGCCCCAGGATATTATAAATTTCTACACCGCTAAATGGCAAAGTAGATGAGTCTAGAGTAAGGATGTCTGTGTCTTTATTATACGAATGCGTAAATGTGTTTGATTCAAAATCATTTACACTTAAGTTTAAAGTTGTGTCAACAGAAAAATCATCAACCAAGAGCATATATACATCACTTGACGTATAATGAATACCAATTCTGATTTCAGTATCATCATAACCACTTAAATCTACTGTGACTTTTGCCCAATCAGGATAAGTCGCAGTTCTTGTTCCTCCTATTAAAGCAAAATCAGAGGAGGTTGTTGATGTGCCAGTTCCGGTGTAAATACCAACTTCATAACTTTCATTACCATAAGCGTTAGACATAGCTTTAACCTGAAAGGTAACTGAGTTTCCATACACAGCTAAATCAACAGGAGGTGATATGAGCCAATCATCATTTGCTGCTACTGCTCCAGGAACACCTGCCCAGGCTGCAGCGCATTTTATACCACTAAACGGATCAAAATTTCTTACTTCTTCAGCAGGATCATTCTCATTTGTTGAACCGGCAGCTGTTGGATTAAAAATTATAAATGCCATGGCAGCATTTGCATTCTCAAATACATAAGCTCCTCCAGTGTAAGTTGGTAAACCATCTAAGTCTAGAGTGTTTCAATCACCTATTCCTGTGATGATGAAGTCTGTGTAAGATTCAAAATCATCAAAGAAAAGGTTGGTTTAAGCATTTCCAGCATGGATGGTGCAAATAGTAAAGATTGATAAAGTAATTTTTTTTATATTGATAGTTTTTAAAAAGTTACAAATAAATCAAAGAATAAGAAAGAGTTGATTTATTTTTAAATATATGTAAATCAGTTTATTGTAATAAAAAAAGAGACCACTCGCTTACTAGAAGTAGTCGAAGTATGGTCGCTTTTTTAATGGTATCTGAGCTATTAGTTTTTTTAAACTTTATAGTTTGAATTTCTTTTTTTGTTGTGATTCTAGCAATATAAACACCACTTTTAAGTGTCGCTAATTCTACATAACTTTCGTTTCCGTTTAAGCTTTGATTTATAACACGTTTCCCAAGTACATCATAGACATCAATTGTGTCTAAGTTGTTTTGAGGAGAATTTAATTTTAGCTGCTTTAGATCTTTATTGTAAAAATGTGTGAATGTATTTGTATCAAATTCTGAAACAGATAAATTCTCATCATTAGTTCTAAAATTATCAATGTAAGCAGATCCTGCAAAATTATCATGCGAGAATCTAACCTGCTCTATTGCATCAGTAATAATAACTGTTCCAGTGCTTACTTGAGTATCATCCACAAAGAAAGTTACTATAGAGCCAGTTATTTCCATTCTTATATTATACCAAGTATCAATACTCCATGCTGTTCCAGTATCATTTCTAACAACAGTACCAAGACCATCGTCTACTAAAACAAAAATATTACCAGCAAAATCAAATTCTATCCAAGTTATAAATGATCCAGCCGTAAGATTAACTAATCCAAATACAAAATTTGAACTATTAGCATCTTGTTGAGTGATATTCATATCAGCAGAAAATGTAGAACCCTCTTGAGTTATAGGTAAAGCATAATCATAAAAACCACCTACAATGGCATTTGCTTGCCCTCCAAAAGCAGTTTCTTAGTTAATTTTCAGAGATGATGTTCCGTCTGTTGATAATTCGTCAGTAATGACTTGGTTAGTTATAAAGCCTCCAGTGCTGTCTCCAGTGGTCACCCAGCCATTTTGAGCATTAATATTTCCAAGACTGTAGGCAGGAGCTTCAAAAGAAATGGTTTCTTGAGCATTACCAAAAGTAAATGCTAAGAGTGTTAAAAAGAATAGAGTAATTTTTTTCATAAAGTTCAGATTTTAAATTAATTGATCTAAAAGCAAAGAAAAAAGATTAGGGAAATCTCAAAGTCATAAGATTTAACTAATAATTACAGCATATTCAAAACCTTTAGTTCTTAATTAGTAATTTTGTAATATCAATAGACTAAAGTTATAATTCTTGAAGATCACAGAACAAATAAAACAACCTATCGCCTATGAGATGGAACTTTTCGAGCAAAAGTTCTTACTCTCCATGTCGAGTAAGGTTGCTCTGTTAAACCGCATAACACATTACATCGTAAACCGAAAAGGGAAGCAAATGCGACCAATGTTCGTGTTTTTAGTTGCAAAAATGGTACATAATGGTCAGGTTAATGAACGTACTTACAGAGGAGCTTCGGTTATTGAGCTAATCCATACAGCTACTCTAGTTCATGATGATGTGGTTGATGATAGTAATCGCAGACGTGGTTTCTTCTCAGTCAACGCACTTTGGAAAAATAAAATCGCAGTGCTTATAGGTGATTTTTTACTCTCTAAAGGGTTGTTGTTATCAATAGATAATGATGATTTTGATTTGTTAAAGATTATATCGGTTGCTGTTCGCGAAATGAGCGAAGGCGAATTACTTCAAATAGAAAAGGCAAGGCAGCTTGATATTACAGAGGATATTTACTACGAAATTATTAGACAAAAAACTGCGACACTTATTGCCGCCTGTTGCAGTCTAGGTGCTGCTTCTGTAAAACCAAATTCTGAGCATATAGAAACTATGCGAAAATTTGGAGAACTCATTGGGATGGCATTTCAAATAAAAGATGATCTCTTTGATTATGGTGGTGAAGCTATTGGTAAACCAACAGGAATCGATATTAAAGAACAAAAAATGACGCTCCCATTAATTCATGTCTTGAATATCTGTTCTAAAAAAGAAAAGTCGTGGCTCATCAATTCTATTAAAAATCATAATAAAGATAAAAAGCGTGTCAAAGAAGTTATTGCGTTTGTAATAGACAACAACGGTCTCGATTATGCTGTCAATAAAATGAAGCAATTTCAAGCAGAAGCACTTCAAATCTTAAATACTTATCCAGAATCTCAGTTCAAAAACTCATTAGAATTAATGGTTAATTATGTGATAGATAGAAAAAAGTAATTCATAAATAACTATTTTATAGTTACTTATGAATTACTTTAGTCTTCAGGCAACCATTTGTACAACTATTGCGTCTTTATAAATAGAAGACCAAACGAAGCTATTTTGAAAGTAATTCAGTTACATCATAAAAATAATACGACGCTTATAAAAAGAGCGGCTAAAGGTAAGCGCGATGCTCAACACACGTTGTTTGAGACTCATGCACCAAAAATGCTAAGTGTATGTCGCTATTATATAAAAGATATGCAAAATGCAGAGTCGGTGATGTTAAAAGCATTTTTTAAAGCATTTACAAATCTTGAAAATTTTAAAAACGAAGGAAGTTTTGAAGGTTGGTTGAGGCGTATTATGGTGAGAGAATCTATTTCTTTTTTAAGACAAGAAAAGCATATAGAGTTTTCGGTTGAAGATGAAACCATTCATCAAGAGCATTACAATAATGTGGATTCGCAAATTGAAGTAGCTCAAATTCAACAGCTTATTGATGAGCTTCCAGAAGGTTATAAAATGGTGTTTGTCATGTATGCTATTGAAGGTTATAAACATCACGAAATAGCAACGATCTTGAATATTTCTCAAGGAACTTCTAAGTCACAATTATTTAAGGCACGACAAATGCTTCAGAAAAAAATTAAGGACATAAATACAACAAGTTATGGCACCAATTAAGTTTGAAGAGAATATAAAAGAAAAGTTAGAGAAAAGAACAATTGATCCATCGGCGGATGCTTGGAGTTCGTTATCTGCAAATCTAAAGATTAATGATAAAAAACACACACGAGGGGTACTCTTCTATATCGGTATTGCAGCGAGTATTATAGGTGTTTTATTTGTGACTAGGGTTTTATTTAATACTTCGGCAAATGAGCTTACACAGCCAGCTGTAGTTGATACAAATACGATAGCATCTAAAATTAAGTTGGATGAAAAACGTAGTAATGAAGTGGTTGGGGAAGACGTGATTGTTCCAATTTCCGAAGAAAATACTAGAGAAGACTTAATATATAAGACAAAGTTAATCATCAAAAACGAACCTAAGTTAGCTACTAGATTTAATCAATCCTCAAATATTCAAGTAGAAAAGAAAGCAGATCAACCAACAGAAAATGAATTTATTAGTTCAAAAAACAGGAGTCAAGCTATAGCATCTGTTAATTCTGTTACTAGGAGAGAAGAGCAACCTATAGGGATTACTTTAACTTATGAAGAGGTCAAAGCAATAGAAGTTATAAACCAGATTAAAAAATTGGAAACAGAAAATGGTATAGTAACCGATGCTGAAATTGATAATCTATTAAAACAAGCTGAAAGAGAAATTTTAAGAGAACATTTATATAATGAAACGACGCGAATAGTGGATGCAAATGCATTACTTCAAGACGTTGAAGATGACTTAGAGCAATCGTTTCGAACTAAAGTATTTGAAGGCTTAAAATCGAGTTACAAAACAGTTCTAACTGCAGTTACTGAGCGTAATAATTAAAATCTATTTGTAAAAAGGGATCTCATCCACCAGAGTGAGACATTAAAATATCATCAATCCATACCGGCTAATTCGGTAAAAAAACGAACACTATGAACACTATCACAAAACCTTTAGTGCTGTTACTCTTATGCTTAATTGTAAGCAATGTGACTGCACAAGAAACACAGCAAGATACTACAAAAACGAGTATTCCATGGAAGGAAAACGGTTTTGAAATAGATAAATTAGTTGCGCTTAGAAAGACTATTGAAAATGAAGAACGGGAGTATTTAAAAACAGAAGTAGAAAGTATTAATAAGCGACTAGAAAACGGTGATATTTCAAAAGCTGAGGCCGAAAATCTTAAAAAAGAAGCTGCAAAAAAACGTGCTTTCAATATTGAGAATCGCATAACAATTATTGACAATAGAATTGCATTGTTAGAGCGAAATGATTTTGGGTATTCTGATGAATCTGTAGAGATTTTCACTATAGGTAATGTGATTAATTTTAGTTCAAAAAATAGACCAAGAGCATATGATAAGCGTACTTCGAGCTATTTCGTCTTTGCAGCTGGTTTTAATAATGCTATTGGTGACGGACAAAAGATTGGAGATGACTACTCTTTCATGGGTTCCGGTTTTGTAGAGTTGGGTGTAGCTTGGAGTACCAGAGTGTTTAAAGATAATAATGCAGTACGATTAAAGTATGGTTTTTCTTTTCAATGGAATAAACTAACACCTAAAAATGATCAATATTTTGTTCAAGACGGAAATGTAACGACTTTGGAAGCTTTTCCAAGCGAGTTAACAGAGTCTGAGTTTAGAATTACTAATCTAGTAGTGCCTTTGCACTTTGAGTTTGGTCCATCAAAAAAAATAGAACGTAAAAATTATTATAGATATAGCACTGAAACTCACTTTAAATTCGGGATTGGTGGATATGTTGGTTTTAATATTGGAACTCAACAGAAGCTAAGGTTTAAAGAAGATGGAGATCGTGTAAAGCAAAAAATTAGACGCAATTACAATGCAACACCTTTTGTTTATGGGTTAAGTGCTTATGTAGGAGTAGGAGAACTTGCTCTTTATGCAAAATATGATTTAAATCCTATGTTTGAAGACCAAGAATTTGATCAACATAACTTGTCTATTGGTTTAAGGTTTGATTTGGATTAGTCTATTATACGGTAAAAAAAAGCTTCGTTTACTTTCGCAAAGGAGCTTTTTTTTTACCGTATAATAGACTAAATTTGAACTTCACTATTATCTCTAAAATTGATCTCAAAATCCTCCATAGAACAAGTATTTGAAACCGCACGCGTTGAAGAGGTTATTGGTGATTTTGTGCAATTAAAGAAATCAGGAAGTAATTTTAAAGGTTTGAGTCCGTTTAGTGATGAACGTTCTCCAAGTTTTATGGTGTCTCCTGTAAAGCAAATTTGGAAAGATTTTTCCAGCGGAAAAGGAGGAAATGCAGTCACATTTATAATGGAGCATGAGCATTTTACTTATCCAGAAGCTATAAAGTATCTCGCAAAAAAATATAATATTGAAATAGAGGAAACCGAACAAACCGATGAGCAAAAGCAAGAGGCTGATGAACGAGAGAGTTTGTATCTGGTTAATGAGTATGCGAAGCAGTATTTTGAACGTATCCTATTTAAAACAGACCAAGGTCAAGCCATTGGTTTAAGCTATTTTAAAGAACGCGGATTTACGAATGAGACTATAAAAGAATTCAATTTAGGATATTCATTAGACGAGTGGCAAGGCTTTACAGATGAAGCTCTAAAGCAAGGTTATAAATTAGAATTTCTAGAAAAAACAGGTTTAACTATAGTAAAGCCAGACAAGAAATTTGACCGTTTTAAAGGACGTGTCATGTTTCCTATTCACAGTATGAGTGGACGTATTTTAGGTTTTGGAGGTCGGATTCTAAAAGTGGATAAAAAAGCTGCTAAATACATGAACTCTCCCGAGAGTGAAGTGTATCACAAAAGTAAAATTCTCTACGGGATTTTTCACGCAAAACAATCCATAGCTAAAGAAGATAATTGTTATTTGGTTGAAGGGTATACCGATGTTATTCAATTTCATCAAACAGGAATTAAGAATACTGTAGCATCTTCTGGTACTGCTTTAACTCCAGAACAGATAAGACTTGTAAATCGATTAACCAACAATATTACAGTGCTTTTTGATGGTGATGCGGCAGGAGTTAGAGCTTCAATACGTGGTATCGATTTAATCCTAGAACAGGGTATGAATGTAAAAGTTTGTGGTTTTCCAGAAGGTGAAGATCCAGATAGTTTTGCAAAACAAAATACGCTTGATGAATTAACAACATATCTAAAAGATAATTCAAAAGATTTCATTCAGTTTAAAGCCTCTTTACTAGTAAAAGAAGCTAATAATGATCCCATAAAAAAAGCAGAGACAATTAGAGATATTGTGAATAGCATCTCTAAAATCCCGGATCAAATAAAAAAGGAAATCTATATCCAAGAGTGTTCTCGTATTATGGATATTAGTGAAGACGTATTATTTACAACGTTGGCCCAGATAAATAAAAAAGGTGTTCAAGAGGGTAATAAAAGTACTAGAAATGATCAAAAGCAAAATGCATTTCAAGTCGTAAAGTCTGTACCTAAAGTACAAAAGGTCGATTTACAATATGAATTGGAACGTAAAATAATTGAAATTCTATTGCTTTACGGAACAGAGGTAGAGGATTTTGAAGATTTAGTTTTAAAAGAGGCAGCAGATGGCGAACTACAATTAGAGCCAGTAATCCAAAATGCTAAAGTTTTTGAGAAGATCTATCTTGATTTACAAGAGGATGAAATGCAGTTTTCAAACCCCAATTTTAAGACCTTATATCAAACCATTATAGATACGCTTAACCAAGAACCTGAATTTTCAACGGGTAATTTTGTTAATAAATTAGATCAAGAGTTGGCTAATGATGTCACTACCATATTAATGAATGATGAGCGTTACACGTTACATGATTGGGAGCGTAACCATATTATACCAAAGGAAAAGCAACACTCCATCGCACAATTAGTAACACAAACAATTTTAACCTTACGTTGTTACTTAATAGATAAAAAAGTATCAGAATATCAGAATGATACCTTGCGTGAGGGTGCTAATGCTAGAAGTATTTTGGAGGATGTTAAAGATTATCTTGGTTTAAAAATGTTGCTCTCTAGAAAACTTGGAAAAGTGGTTGGAGGTAAAGTTTAAAGGGGCTTGTAAAACTCCTTCATATCAAATTTTTTAGAGCTTTTCAAGAACAATGAAAAATTTTGAAGTACTATCGAGATAATATAATGAATTTTAAAGACGTATTAGGAAAGCTCTCAAAATCCATGGGTACTAAAATAATATTCAATCTGACTGCTTTATATTTCTTTTCAATAGCTATGGCTATTGAAAAGAAATATGCCTTACATCTTAATCATTATTTTAGTTTTTTGAAAGAAATGAGTTTTTAGAGGTGCCCTTAAGTTAAATCCATATGTTTTCCTTGATTTACTAAATCTATAAGGTTGGTGACATTAAGCTTCTTAAACAGTCGCGCTTTATATGTGCTTACTGTTTTTTCATTGATATCTAACTCTAAAGCAATTTCTTTATTCTTTTTACCAGATGATAATAATTTTAGAACTTCTACTTCTCGAGTCGATAGTCTTTTGTAAATCCTAGTTTTTGATTGTTTCGTGTCATTGTAATTAAGGTGTTTAGACATTTTTTCGCTCAAATGTATTTGACCATTGTAAGCAGTTTTTATAGCTGCAATAATGACGTCTGTAGATTCAGATTTTAATACATATCCAGATGCTCCTGCTTTTATGGTGCTTATAGCATAGATTTCTTCAGGATGGTAACTAAACATAATAATGTTAATCTTACTATGTTCTTTTTTGATAGCGCGAAGCGCAGTGATACCGTTAAGTTCTGGTAGTTCAATTTCTGAAACAATCACATCAACGTCATTTCGTCTTACAAATTCAAAAATTTCAACTCCAGTTCCTGCAGTTCCTACCACTTGAATTTCTGGATGATTTTCAAACAATAATTGAAAACCAGTGGTTACAATAGGATGGTTGTCAACAATTAATACCTTAATCATGATATATATTTAAATTGGGTTATTATTTTTAGTATGTCAGAACTTGTCAGACAAATTCAAGAATGTGGAGATTTACATTGTAAAATTAGTAAAAAAAACAACATGGATTCATTTTTTTATGACTTTCTCAATGATTATTTTAAAAAATTGGGAATTTCACAAACTGGAATTGCTACCATTTTGTGCATATTTGAACGATTATATCTAGTAAATATTTGAAACACTTGCTTTTGGCGTCCTTTAAAGTCATTTTCAGTTTTTCCGTCATCTTTCATCGTCATGGCCCATTCTAATTCGGGGTACGAAGCGCCAATTTGGTCTTCATCACTTCTAGTATCACCAAATAAACCATCACTTGGTGCAGCTTTCATTATTGATTCTGGTACATTAAGATGTTCTCCTATTTTATATACCTCAGATTTCATGAGGTCTGCAATAGGGCTTAAATCCACGCCGCCATCACCGTATTTAGTATAAAAACCAACGCCAAAGTCTTCAACTTTATTACCGGTTCCAGCGACTAAAAGTCCGTGCAGTCCCGCATGATAATATAATGTTGTCATTCTTAATCTAGCCCTCGTGTTAGCCAATGCCATATCAACTGTAGCTTGTTTGCCTTCTAAAGAGACCTCAGTTTTAAACTCTTCAAAAACTGGTGTAAGGTCTGTTTTTGAGCTTGCTACATTAGGAAAACGCTCTTTTAATTGAGAAATATGTTCCTGTGCGCGACTCACGTGACTTTTAGCTTGGTGAATTGGCATCTCAATACAGAGAAGTTCTAATCCTGTTTTTGCGCATAGTGTAGACGTAATTGCAGAATCTATTCCTCCAGATATACCTATTACAAAACCATTTACTCCAGCTTGAGTTGCATAGTCTTTTAGCCAATTTACAATATGATTAACAACTTTTTCTGTTTGCATTGTATTGAGTTTTTATGTAAAGAATAGTACCTTTGTTTGCAAAAATAATAAGATAAGTTTAAAATATGAAATTAGTAAAACAGATTATCTTTTTATCATAACATTTTGAACATGGAGTATTTGAAAAAAATCATATTATTTGTTCTTGTAATATTAGCTTTTTTTAGTTGTGAAAATGACGAGGCCTTAGAGAATCAAATCGCAAAAATTGAGACTAATTTTACGATTGAGCGTTTTGATCGTGCTTTTGCTGAGGCTAAACCTCAGGATTTAAGTAGCCTTAAATCGACCTTTCCTTTCTTGTTTTCTACTAGAATTCCAGATACTGCATGGTTAGAAAGAATGACAGATTCGTTTCAAGTCATCTTAAATAATGAAACCAATCTAGTATTTACAGATTTTAAAACAGTGACTAATGATATAGATGGCCTATTTCAGCATTTAAAATATTACGATAAAACGTTTTCAGAGCCGAGAATTATAACATTAACAAACTTTGTAAAATATAGAGATAAATTGGCAGTTACAGACACCGTAGCTGTGATTGCAATTGATAATTATCTAGGTGCAGATCATGCGATTTATGCTAATATTCCAAGATATTTAACCCAGAATATGAAGGAGTCTCAAATTGTTGTTGATTTAGCAAGTGCTTATGCGGAGAAACAAATTTTTCAGTCTCAAAAAAAAACGTTTTTGGATGAGATGATTTTCTTCGGAAAACAGCTGTATTTTAAAGATAAAGTCATTCCCTTTAAAACGGATGCTCAAAAAATCGGGTATGAAGAAGCGCAATTAGAATTTGCTAATACTAATGAGAATATGATCTGGACGGAATTCGTAGAAAACGAAATGCTGTATAAGACAGATAGTTCATTGCCAGCACGTTTTATAGCAGATGCGCCTTTTTCAAAATTCTTTTTAGAATTAGACAATGAAACACCAGGAAGGCTTGGGCAATATATAGGCTGGCAAATTGTGAGAGCATATATGAGACATAATGACGTGACACTCAAAGAAATGTTGCAAACCGAAGCGATAGATATTTTTAACAAATCAAATTACAAACCATCAAAATAATGGCAAATAATACATCAAAAATAGTGCTGAACATTGAACTTGATGAAAATAAAGTTCCAGAAAAATTAAATTGGACAGCAGAGGATGGCGGAATCACAAACGAAGAGGCAAAAGCAATGATGCTTGCTGTTTGGGATTCAAAAGCTAAAGAAACGTTGCGTATTGATTTATGGACAAAAGACATGCCTGTAGACGAAATGAAGCAGTTTTTTCATCAAACATTAGTTGAAATGAGTAATACGTTTCAAAGAGCAACTCAGGATGATAAAATGACCGCAACTATGAAAGATTTCTGTGATTATTTTGCCGAAAAATTGGAACTCAAAGAAAAATAGTAAATTAAACATAGCACAAAGTTGAAGTGCTATTACAGAGGATATAAACTATTAGTTTTATATCGCTGTCAACGAAACAATAAACATTAGTTAGGCTTTTTATGTCGAAGAAAACTAATGTTTTTTGTGTAAATTAGCACATGAGAAAAATGCTTTTTGGTGTTATTATTACGTTAGTTGTGCTCTTCACATTTAAATATTGTGGAGATAAAAAGGAAGATAGAATAACACTTCAGGAAAATACAGCACTAATTCAAGAGCAAATCAAGAATGTTGGAACGCTGGTGATTACCGAAGGTCATTTTAGTGAGGTTTTTACTTATAAAAACTCGAAGGCAGTATTTGGTGATTTATTAGAAGCCGAAAAGAGAGCAATCGTTATCGTAAATGCAGATGTTACTATTGGTTATGATTTAAGCTTAATTGAATACGAAGTTGATGAATTGACCAAAACACTTCGCATCATAAGTATTCCAAAAGAAGAAATTAAAATCAGTCCAGATTTCGAATATTATGATATTCAAGCAGATTTTCTCAATCAATTTGAAGCCAAGGATTATAATGACATCAAAAAGACAGTGAATACATCATTGATGAAAAAAATTGAAGCTTCAGATTTAAAATCAAATGCAAAAAACAGGCTAATTAGCGAACTCGCTAAGTTTTATATTCTAACAAGTACAATGGGTTGGACTTTAGAATACAATGAGAACCCTGTGGAATCAGCAGAAGCATTGCAGGGACTTAAATTATAGTTTGCTTAGACTTGCCCAGCCACCACCATTAATAGCATCAATAGTATTGAGGTTTAAATATTTGGCGGCTTTCGCAGAGCGAACTCCGCTTTCGCAACAGACTACTACAGGTTTGTTTAAGTGTTTCACCTCCTTTACGCGATTGTTCAATTCTTTTAATGGAATATGAATCGAGTTTTTAATATGGCCTTTATCCCATTCGCGTTGTGTTCTCACGTCTAAAATAACCGCACCATTGTTGATGTATTCTTCAACTTGTCGTTTTTTCGTGCCAAAAATAAAATTTAGAAATCCCATAGCTTCTTTTTGTTTAAATTTACAAATAATTATAAAAATATAGGGTCTTGAAACTAGAAACACGTAAAGACGAAATTATAAATACAGCTGCTAAGCTTTTTAAAGAAAAAGGATATAGCGCTGTGACCATGCGTGATTTGGCAACAGCAATGGGCATGAAAGCAGCGAGTCTTTACAATCATATCAATTCCAAGCAAGATATCCTTAAAGCCATAATTATTTCCATAGCAGAAGAGTTTACCAGCGGAATGAGTATCATAATTGATTCGGAAGTGTCTAATATTAATAAACTTAAAAAAATCGTCACTTTACACGTTAATATTACATCTCATAATACCAATGGCATGGCATCTTTAAATAACGACTGGATGCATTTAGAAGATCAATTAGACTACTATCTTCAGCTTAGAAACGAATATGAAACTAATTTTCTTAAGATTATAAAAGAAGGTGTGTTGTCCTCAGAAGTAAAGAATAGCAATCCTGAAATTATCATGTTTTCTATGCTAACTACTTTGCGGTCATTGTATTTATGGATACCTAAAAAAGAAGATCTCAGCGCAAACGATTTAGCTAATAGCCTAAGTCAAGTTCTCATTGACGGAATTAATAATTAATTAAGAATTATATGTTGTATCTTTGTTCACTAAACTAACAAGTGTTAGTTAAAAGTTTAGGTGACACACATGGCAGAATTTTACAACTTAAAAGTTGCAGATATTTATAAGGAAACAGAAGATACTTCAGTAGTAACTTTCGAAGTTCCATCGCAACTGCAAGACGAATTTGAATTTACGCAAGGTCAGCATTTGACCCTAAAAACAGATATTAACGGTGAAGACATACGGCGATCCTATTCATTATGCTCCAGCCCTATTGAGCAAAAATGGCAAGTAGCTGTAAAGCAAATTCCTGGTGGAAAATTTTCTACATTCATAAACGAAGATTTAAAAACTGGTGACCAGATTGAAGTTATGGCTCCAAGCGGTAAGTTTGGTGTTTCTGTAAAACCAGAAGACGCTAAAAATTATCTATTTTTTGCGGCAGGTAGTGGTATCACACCTGTGCTTTCTATGGTTAAAACACATTTAAAAGCAGAGCCAAATTCAACATGTAAGTTGTTTTATGTAAACAAGACAGCTAAATCCATTATCTTTAAAGAAGAATTAGAACAACTGAGAAATACATATTTTGGAAGATTTGAAATCTATTATTTCTTAACCAAAGAACGTCGAGATATAGCCTTATTTAATGGTCGATTTGATGATGATAAAATGGAGATTCTTACAAAGACATTTATCGATATTCCAGATACAAATGAAGTGTTTCTTTGTGGTCCAGAAAAAATGGTAAACTATGTGAGTGAGTATCTCGTAAATAGAGGATTGCCAAAAGAATTAATTCATTTTGAGTTATTTGTTACCGGACTTTCAGAAGAAGATATTAAGCGTTCAGAGCGTTTAGCACAGCAAAATGTAGAAGGTGTAGAAGTGACAATCGTAGATGGCGGAAAAGAATTTTCATTCACCATGACAAAAGAGTACGATAACCTTTTGGATGCAGCTTTAGGAGCTGGTGCAGATTTGCCATTTGCATGCAAAGGTGGTGTATGTAGTACTTGTAAATGCAAAGTCGTAGGAGGATCAGTAGAAATGAAAATTAATTATGCATTAGATGAAAAAGAAGTTGCGCAAAATTTGGTATTAAGCTGTCAAGCTGTGCCAACCTCAGATAAAGTAGTCGTCGATTTCGACGTTTAAAATAATAATTAGGGCGTTACCCGAAAGGGTCAGGCTCTCGCAAGTCGCTATCAAAGATGAGCTCCAACAATTGCTCCATCCTTAACGCAAACGCATAGTAAAAGCGTAAAAAAAAATTGTCATTCCTTTGTGGTCGTTGAGCGTAGTCGAAACGAAAACAGGAATCCGAAATATATTGAAAAAGAAAAATTAAGATTAACTCGCTTGTGGTCAAAAGCCAACAGCTAAAAGCTAAAAACAATGAGTGAAGAACAAATTAGAAGTTTAGAAAGGCAATTCGATGAGCGCATCGCAAGAGACGAGAAAATCGAACCTAAAGATTGGATGCCAGAAAAGTATCGTAAAACGCATATACGTCAAATGTCGCAACACGCACATTCCGAAATTGTAGGGATGCTACCAGAAGGTAACTGGATTTCAAGAGCACCTTCCTTAAGACGTAAAGTGGCGCTATTAGCAAAAGTGCAAGATGAGGCGGGTCATGGTTTGTACCTGTATTCTGCAACTGAAACTTTAGGGATTTCTAGAGAAGAAATGTACGAGCAATTACATACAGGGAAAGCCAAATATTCAAGTATCTTCAATTATCCTACAGTCTCTTGGGCAGATATGGGAGCCGTTGGCTGGTTGGTTGATGGTGCCGCTATTATTAATCAAGTGCCGTTGTGTAACACATCGTACGGACCTTATGCACGAGCAATGATTCGTGTGTGTAAAGAGGAAAGTTTTCACCAACGTCAAGGTTTTGAAATCATGATGAAATTGGCTAAGGGGTCTCCTGAGCAAAAAGAATTAGCTCAAGACGCATTAAATCGCTGGTGGTGGCCAAGTTTAATGATGTTAGGTCCAACAGATGCAGAGTCTATTCATACTGAGCAATCCATGAAATGGAAATTAAAGCGCAAGTCAAATGACGATTTGCGTCAGCAATTTATAGATCAAACAGTTCCTCAAGCAGAACTAATTGGTTTAACAATACCAGATCCAGATTTAAAATGGAACGAAAAACGTGGTAGCTACGATTTTGGAGACATCAATTGGGATGAATTCTGGCAAGTTGTGAAAGGTCATGGACCTTGCAACAAAGAACGTATGAAAGCTAGAGTTGGTGCATGGGAAGAAGGCGAATGGATTCGTGATGCAGCAATGGCTCATGCCGAAAAGAAACAAGCAAGAAAACAAAAACAAGCAGTTTAGCATGTAATGCGTCATGCTGAACTTGTTTCAGTATCTCATTAAGAAAATAAGAAGTCTAATTAAAAGATACCCACTTTCGTGGGCAATACTATGTCAAATAAAAAAAACTGGCCACTTTGGGAGATCTTCGTAAGAAGTAAAAACGGATTAGAACACAGACATGTTGGTAGTCTTCATGCAGCAGATTCAGATATGGCTCTAGAAAATGCTCGTGATGTATATACAAGGCGAAGTGAAGGTGTAAGTATTTGGGTTGTAGAATCTAATAACATCACGGCTACAAATCCTGAAAATAATGGCGAATTATTTGAGCCTGCTCACGATAAAGTCTATCGTCATCCAACATTTTATGAGTTGCCAGACGAGGTGAAACATATGTAATTTGAACTTTGTACAAAATACAATTCCCAAGAAAGCGGGAAATTCTTAAAATTTAATACAATGTTTAATTAAAATAAGTCCCGCTTTCGTGGGAAGTAAACATGAAAAACGAAAACTTATATAACTACATTCTTGGTATTGCAGATAACAGCTTAATCCTCGGCCAACGCCTAGGAGAACTCTGCGGTCATGGACCAACATTAGAAACAGATATCGCTTGTACAAATATCTCACTAGATTTATTCGGGCAAGTTCGTAGCTATTTTCAGTATGCAGCAAAAATAGCAGGAGATAAGAGAACAGAAGATGATATTGCCATGCTCCGCAAAGAGCGTGAATATAAAAACGTACTGCTTTTAGAACAACCTAATACAAATTTTGCATATTCAATTGGACGTCAGTTTTTATTTGACGTCTATCATTTGGCATTCCTTGCTGAGTTGCAGAAAAGTACAGATTTGACGCTGTCTGCTATTGCAAATAAATGCATCAAAGAAGTAAGTTATCACGAACGTTTCTCATCAGATTGGGTAAAACGTCTAGGTGATGGTACTGAGGAGAGCAATCAAAAAATGCAAGAGGCTATTAATGATTTGTGGACGTATACAGATGAATTATTTCATCAAACAGAAGCTGATAAAGCGATGGTAGCAAAAGGAGTAGGTGTTGATGTTACTAAACTAAAAGAGAACTACTATACACAAGTAAGTGATCTTTTACAAGAAGCAAATCTTAAAGTTCCAGAATCAAAGTATTTCCAAAAAGGAGGTAAAGAAGGAATTCATACAGAACATTTAGGCTACTTATTAAGTGAATTGCAATACATGCAACGCACGTATCCAAATATGGAGTGGTAAACTAAATGTCATTCAGAGCATAGCGAAGAATCTCATAGATATATTTATGACAATAACAGAACAAAATATAGACGAAAAGTTAATCCCAATATTGGAAGCGGTCTCAGATCCAGAAATTCCAGTATTATCTATTATGGATATGGGAGTCGTGCGTTCTGCAGTGATTATTAACGGTATAGTTAAAGTCGAAATCACGCCAACCTACAGTGGTTGTCCAGCAATGGATGTTATAGGAGACGATATTAAAAAAGCATTAAAAGATGCAGGTTACGAATCTGAAATTGATTTAATCTTGCATCCAGCTTGGACAACCGATTGGATTACACCAAGAGGACGAAAAGCTTTAGAAGATTATGGAATAGCTGCACCTTTAGATGCTGAAGCAGATAAAGATGTTTTGCTAAACGAAAAGCGATTAGTGAAGTGCACAAATTGTGGTTCTCAGAATACAAGATTAGTAAGTCAATTTGGTTCAACAGCATGTAAAGCACAATTTCAGTGTGATGATTGTCAGGAACCTTTTGATTATTTTAAATGTCTGAAATAGACAACAATAAATAGAGGTATGAGCAATAATTCAATTCTTTTAAAAATTGAAAATAAAGTAGCGTATATAACGCTCAATAGACCAGAAGTCTTCAATAGTTTTAATCGTGAAATGGCATTAAGACTCCAATCAATTATGGATGACTGTGAAACTGATCCTGAAGTAAGAGCACTAGTTCTTACAGGAAACGGAAAAGCGTTTTGTGCTGGTCAAGACTTAAAAGAAGTAACAGATCCAGACTTAAATCCAGGATTTAAAAAAATACTCGAAGAACATTACAACCCAATCATTACAAGAATACGAGCTATTAAGAAACCAGTAATAGCAGCAGTTAATGGTGTTGCAGCAGGAGCAGGAGCAAATATTGCTTTAGCCTGTGATGTAATAGTGGCACACGAAAAAGTGAGTTTTATTCAAGCGTTTAGTTTAATTGGTTTAGTTCCTGATAGTGCTGGTACGTTTTTTCTACCGCGTCTAATCGGATTTCAAAAAGCATTAGCATTAGCGATGTTAGGTGATAAAATTCCAGCAAGTGAGGCTGAGAAAATGGGAATGATATACAAATGTGTTCCAGTCGAAGAATTCGAAGACACTATTAATAAACTAGCTTTGAAAATGGCAAATATGCCAACAAAAGCGTTAGGTTTAATTAAAGAACTATTTAATAAATCCATGACTAATACGCTTGAAGATCAATTAGCTCTCGAGTCTAAATTACAAATTGAAGCAGCTAGTACAGATGATTATGCTGAAGGTGTTGCTGCATTTATAGGGAAAAGAAAACCAGAATTCAAAGGAAGATAAATATGAATGTAGGAATCATAGGAGGCGGAACAATGGGGAGTGGTATAGCACAAGTTGCTGCTACTGCCGGTTGTAAAGTAAAATTATACGATACCAATCAAGCTGCTTTGGATAAAGCTAGAACTGCTTTAGAAAAAATATTATTGCGTCTTATTGAAAAAGGGCGAATTGATTCCGAAGAAAAAAACAGAATCCAATCTAATATTTCATACGTTGATAGTTTAAAAGCTTTAGGAGATTCAAATTTGACTATCGAAGCGATTATAGAAAATCTAGATATCAAACAAAAGGTCTTTTCAGAACTGGAAAGTTATGTGGCTGACGATTGTATCATTGCATCAAACACCTCTAGCTTATCAATAGCTTCAATAGCTGCTTCCCTGCAAAAGCCTGAACGTTGTGTAGGGATTCACTTTTTTAATCCTGCACCCCTAATGAAATTAGTTGAGGTGATTCCTGCCGTTCAAACATCAGAGGTGGTTTTAGAAAAATCAATTCAAACCATCAAGGATTGGAAAAAAGTAGTCGCTATTGCAAAAGATACACCTGGCTTCATTGTCAATAGGGGTGCGAGACCATTTTATGGAGAAGCATTGCGTATTTATGAAGAAGGAATAGCCGATTTTGCAACTATCGATTGGAGTTTGAAAACCATAGGTGGTTTCAAAATGGGGCCATTTGAGCTCATGGATTTTATTGGAAATGATGTGAATTATACCGTAACAGAAACTGTTTTTACAGCCTTTTATTTCGATTCAAGATATAAACCAGCATTTACTCAAAAACGTTTTGCAGAAGCTGGTTATTTAGGCAGAAAATCTGGAAAAGGGTATTACGATTATGCTGAAGGCGCCATAAAACCAGTGCCAACAGAAGATAAAGCACTTGCACAGAAAATTTTTAACCGTGTCATAATAATGCTCATCAATGAAGCAGCAGATGCTTTATTTTTGAATATTGCTTCCGCAGAGGATATTGATACTGCCATGACTAAAGGGGTTAATTATCCTAAAGGATTGTTGGCTTGGGCAGACGATATAGGAATCGATTTATGTGTAGAAGCATTAGATAGGTTATATGACGAATACCATGAGGATCGTTACCGTTGTAGTCCGTTATTACGTAAGATGAATAGAGAGCATAAAATATTTTTTAATTAAAGTGTCATTCAGAGCAAAGCGAAGAATCTTAATACGAGATTGCCACGTCCTACGTCCTCGCAATGACAGATAATAATATGAAAGGAGAAGAGATTCCATATAAAATGTTAAGTCAAGATGCCTATAGCCAATGGTTGGGTATTGAGATATTAGAATGCGAAATAGGTCGATGTAAAGTGGCGATGACGATTAGAAAGGAAATGCTAAACAGCATGAACAAAGCGCATGGCGGAATTAGCTACTCATTGGCAGATACAGCTTTTGGATTTGCAGCAAACACACATGGTAAATTTGCAGTGTCTATCGAAACGAGTATTAATCATATAGAAGCTTTAGATGAAGGTGATTATTTGGTTGCAGAATCTGTAATAGAAAAAGTAAATAGAAAACTAGGTTTCAATATTATTGAAGTGAAACGTGGCGATGAATTAGTAGCGCTTTTTAAGGGTGTTGTCTATAGAACTCAAAAAGATTGGGAATAATGATGAGATGTGTGTGTGTCGTTTTGTTCTCAATAACAAGTATTTTAAGTGGGCAAAATTCAAAGAAAATTTCGGAACATATAACTTTAGTTGAAGAATTTACTATTGAGGATTATAAATCTCCTAAGGAAATCATTTTTCTTTCGTCAGGTCATTATGAATATGAGTATTTCTACAGTAGAGTATTTCGAAGAATAAAAAAGGAAACGAAAAAAGAGGATGTGAAAATTGATTTTATTTTTCGTGAAGTCAAAAATTGGAAACAAAAAATACAGTTTTATAACAGGTCTAATTTCGAAAGTCAAGATGAAAATTCACCAATAGTTTGTTTTTATGAGCATGGCGCAATATCTCCGGAAATTAAGAAATATTGTGAAAGCGGTAAATGTGAATTCTATTTTTATGTGACCCTAGTTGATACAAGAGAAAATAAAATTTTATTAAAGAGGAAGTATAAAGTAAATACAAAAACTTACTATTATACACAATGCGAAAACCTTGCAGAAGAAATTATTAAAGAACTTAAGTTATTAGAATGAAAGAAGCATACATAATAGACGGAATAAGAACACCAATAGGAAGTTATAAAGGGACATTATCTGCTGTTAGAACAGATGATTTAGGAGCATTAGTAATCTCCGAAATCGTTAAACGAAACCCAAACATTCCAAAAGAAGCCTATGATGATGTTATTATGGGTTGTGCTAATCAAGCTGGCGAAGACAATCGTAACGTGGCGAGAATGTCATCCTTATTAGCAGGTTTGCCATTTACAGTTCCTGGAGAAACAGTTAATAGATTATGTAGTTCAGGATTATCAGCAATAATTCATGCCAATCGTGCTATTAAAGCAGGAGATGGAGATGTATTCATTTCTGGAGGAGTAGAAAATATGACACGCGGACCATACGTTATTGCAAAACCATCAACCGGATTTGGAGGGGACTCTAAAATGTATGATTCAACTTTCGGATGGCGTTTTATCAATCCAAAAATGGAGAAACTCTATGGAACGGATGGTATGGGGAACACTGCCGAAAATCTAGTAGAGAAATATAATATCTCTAGAGAAGATCAAGATAAGTTTGCATATTGGAGCCAAATGAAGGCAGCCAAAGCACAAGAAAACGGTCGACTAGCAAAAGAAATTGTAACAGTAGAAATTCCCCAACGTAAAAAAGACCCGATTCGATTTTCAAAAGATGAGTTTGTTAAGCCAACCACCTCTCTAGAAATATTAGGAAAATTACGTCCTGCCTTTAAAAAAGAAGGAGGAAGCGTCACCGCAGGAAATTCTTCAGGATTAAACGATGGCGCAGCAGCGACTATTATTGCTTCCGAAGATGCAGTAAAAAAATATAACCTAAAACCTTTAGCTAGAATTGTAAGTTCAGCTGTTGTTGGTGTAGAGCCGCGACTAATGGGTATTGGTCCAGTTCAAGCGTCTAATAAAGCTTTAGAAAAAGCAGGTTTGACGATGGATGATATGGATGTCATTGAATTGAATGAAGCCTTTGCTGCACAAGCATTGGCCTGCACAAGAGCTTGGGGTTTAGCAGATGATGACCCAAGATTAAATCCAAATGGCGGTTCGATTGCTATTGGTCATCCACTAGGTGTTACAGGTACGAGAGTTGCGTATTCAGCAGCGTTAGAGTTGAAGGAGCAGAACAAAAAATATGCATTGATTACGATGTGTATCGGTGTTGGGCAAGGCTATGCTGCGATTATAGAAAATGTGAGTACGTAATATTTTTTGGGCGTTACCTCAAGGGTCGCGCTTTCGGCAGTCGCTCTCTACGAGGAGCTTCAATAAAGCCTCAATCGCTAACGCACTTGCCAGCTAATGCTTTTTTTAATATCAAAGTGTTGGTGTATAATAATGATTTGTCATTCCGCACTTGATGCGGAATCCACTATAAAGTAAAAAGTATGAATAAAATACAACACTACGTCCAAGGACAATGGACAACCGGAAAAGAAGAAGGACAACCAATCCTTGATGCAGTAACTGGAGAGGCCTTTACAAGTGTCGCAATTGAAGGATTAGATATTCCAGAAATTCTTAACTACGGACGAACAACAGGTGGGGAACAACTTCGTAAAATGACGTTTCAAGAACGTGGAAACATGCTCAAGACATTGGCAATGTACCTCACTAAAAGGAAAGATTCGTTTTACGATTTAAGCTATAGAACAGGAGCAACTAAAGTAGATAGTTGGATTGATATAGAAGGTGGTTTTGGGAATTTATTTGCCAATGCATCTTTAAGAAAATTATTTCCTAATCAACCGTATCATGTAGAAGGTGATGCTATTGATTTATCACGCGGCGGGCGCTTCATGGCACACCATATTATGGTGCCAAAAAAAGGAGTTGCAGTACATATCAACGCATTTAATTTCCCAGTATGGGGAATGTTAGAGAAATGCGCAGTCAACTGGATGGCTGGCGTTCCTGCTGTGGTCTTACCAGCACCTTCAACATCTTATGTGGCAGAAGCTGTAGCAAAAGAAATTATTGCTTCAGGTATTCTCCCAGAAGGCGCTTTACAAATCATAAACGGAACGGTTAAAAATATACTAGATACTGTAGAATCTCAAGATGTGGTCACCTTTACAGGTTCAGCAAAAATAGGACGCTTCTTAAAAGCACATCCAAGATTAATTCAAGAATCTGTTCCATTTACGATGGAAGCAGATTCATTAAACGCTTCTATTTTAGGTGAGGATGCTGTACCTGGGACACCAGAGTTTGATTTATTTATAAAAGAGGTTAGAAAAGAAATGACCGTTAAGGCTGGACAAAAATGTACAGCAATTAGACGTATCATTGTTCCCGAAAATTTGATAGAAGATGTTCAAATTTCTCTAGGAAAAGCACTAGATAAAGTAACAATTGGAGATCCAAGACTTAAAGAAGTTAGAATGGGATCTTTAGTAAGTCATCAACAAGTGCAAGCTGTTAGAGACTCAGTAAATGATTTATCTAAAGAAGCACAAATCGTTTACGGAAGTTTAGATAACATTCAAACGATTGGAGCAGATGCTAAAAAAGGTGCTTTTCTAAGTCCTATTTTATTACGAGCAGATCACCCTTTTCAAAATACTGTGATTCACGAACGTGAAGCATTTGGTCCAGTAAGTACAATAATGCCTTATAAAAACTTAGACGAAGCTATTTTATTAGCTCAAATGGGTAAAGGATCTTTAGTGTCATCAATTGCAACTAACGATGATAAAATCGCTAAAGATTATGTCATTAATGCTGCAAGTCATCACGGAAGAATATTAGTACTCAACAGAGAAAGTGCGAAAGAAAGTACAGGCCATGGCTCTCCCTTGCCTTACTTAGTTCATGGAGGTCCAGGACGTGCTGGAGGAGGAGAAGAAATGGGAGGAATGCGCGGTATTAAACATTACTTACAACGTACCGCAATCCAAGGTTCTCCAACTACAATTACAGAGATTACTGGAATCTACCAGCAAAATGCACAATATAAGGAAGCAGAAATGCATCCTTTTAAGTACCATTGGGAAGATATTCAACCAGGTATGTCGCTTAAAACTCATAAGCGAACATTCACAGATACTGATATTATTAATTTTGCGAATGTAACATGGGATCATTTCTATGCGCACACAGATATAACATCATTAGAGGGAAGTATTTTTGAAAAGAGAACTGCTCATGGTTATTTTATTATATCAGCAGCAGCTGGATTATTCGTCTATCCTAATAAAGGACCTGTAGCAGCAAACTACGGTCTAGAAGACTGTCGATTTTTACGTCCATTATATCATAATGATACCGTTTATGTAAGATTGACGTGTAAGCAAAAAGTAGATCGTGATGTTGCATCTGCTGAGCACCCAAGTGGAATCGTAAAATGGTATGTTGAGGTATTTGATGCAGAAGATGAATTAGTTGCTATTGCAACGATTCTAACAATGGTTCAAAAGAAGCAAGAGGTCTTTACTGAAATGACTAAAGAAAAAATCACAGACTGTTTATCTAAACTTTCAGAAGATGCTAAGCCAGAATGGGGAATTATGACCCCTCAGCATATGATTGAGCATTTAGAGTACACTTATAAAATTGCAGCTGGTGAGATCCAAGATTTTGAAGTAGCAACACCAGAGAAGATTTTAGAGAAAGTTCATAACAGTTTATATAACTACAATAAGTTTCCAAAAAACTCAAGATTTCCTTTATTAGAAAAGGACACTTTAGAATCTCTGAAACATTCAGATTTGAAAACTGCAGTGGATAAATTTAAAGAGCAACACGGAAAATATTTAGAATTTTTCAAAGAAAATCCAGATGCTAAATTGAACAATATGGTCTTTGGAGAATTAAATAAATATGAGTGGTTCTTACTTGAACGAAAACATTTAAATCATCATTTCGAGCAGTTCAATTTGCTGTAGCAAATTGAACTGCTCGAAGCACTCGAGAAATTGGGTGTCTCAAAAACAATAGTTAATTTTAAACATTACGTCTGTATAATAACAAATAAACCAAAAGGCGTTTTGTACATTGGAGAAACAGGTGGATTAAAGAAAAGAATATATCAGCATAAAAATAAAGTACATCCAACGACGTTTTCAGTAAGATATAATTTAGATGTGCTTATTTATTATGAAGAATATAATTCAGAAGTAGAAGCTAAATTAAGAGAAAAACAGATGAAGAAATGGAATAGAGATTTGAAATTAGAGTTGATTGAAAAAGCAAATCCTGATTGGAAGGATTTCTATGAAGAAATTTAAGTTTAATAATTAAGAGATTCCCAAAGGTTTTCCGAGAAATCGGAATCTTAAGAATATAACGTTTAACCATAAAAATAGATTCCCATTTTCACGGGAACACGCAAGCGTGATGACAGACCCATACGTTAAAATAGACATACAAAACGAAGTAGGATACATAGAGTTTTTCCATCCTGCACATAACTCTTTACCAGGAGATGTACTTGCTAAATTAGCAAATACAATAACAGATGCAGGAACTAACGACGCTATTAAAGTGATCGTTTTAAAGAGTGGAGGAGAACGAACATTCTGTGCTGGAGCAAGTTTTAAAGAATTAATAAATATTAATGATGCAGCTACTGGTAAAGTATTCTTTTCTGGATTTGCAAATGTGATTAACGCGATGCGTAAATGTCCAAAGTTTATTATTGGACGCATCCAAGGTAAAACAGTTGGAGGAGGTGTTGGATTGGCGGCGTCTACTGATTACTGCATGGCTTCAAAGTTTGCAGCAATCAAGTTGAGTGAATTAAATATTGGTATTGGACCATTCGTCGTAGGACCAGCTATTGAACGTAAAATGGGATTAAGCGCTATGTCGCAAATTGCTATAGACGCAAATTCATTTTATCCTGCAGAATGGGCAAAACAAAAAGGATTGTTTACACAGGTATATGAGAGTACAGCAGAATTGGATGTTGCTGTAAAAACAACAGCAGAGCATTTATGTACTTACAATACGGAAGCGATGACGGAGATGAAAAAAGTATTCTGGAAAGGCACAGATGATTGGGATGAGCTATTAGCAGAACGTGCAAAAACTAGCGGACGACTAGTATTGTCTGAGTTTACAAAAGAGAAGTTAAAAGGATTTAAATAGAGTTGTCATTCAGAGCGCAGCGAAGAATCTTGTAATAAGATAGTCACGTTTTTCGTTCTCGTAACGATATAATTAATAATTTATTTATGATTTACAGTTTTAAAGGCTATACTCCAGTTGTTCACGAAAGTAGTTTTGTGCATCCTTTGGCTGCAGTTACAGGGAATGTGATTATTGGTAAAAACTGTTACATAGGTCCAGGCGCTGCAATTCGGGGTGATTGGGGACAAATCATTTTGGAAGATGGTGTGAATGTTCAAGAAAATTGTACAGTCCATATGTTTCCCGGAAAATCAATTAGACTTAAAGAAAGTGCACATATTGGTCATGGAGCCATTATTCATGGTGCTAATTTGGGAAGAAATTGTCTCATTGGTATGAATACCGTTATTATGGATGATGCTGAAATTGGAGATGAGTGTATCGTGGGTGCAATGGCATTCGTAAAAGCTAAAACTAGTATTCCAAAACGTAGTTTAGTAGTCGGTAATCCAGCAAAAGTAATTAAAGAAGTTAGTGATGATATGATGGCATGGAAAACAAAAGGAACACAATTGTACCAGCAATTACCATCAGATTGTCATGAGAGTTTAAAAGAGGTGGAACCTTTAAGAGAGGTGCCTTCAACTATGAAAATTCAAGAAGATGTTTATAAAACACTTCGGGATTTTATGAAGAAATAAAGAGTTTAAAAAGACCTCGCAGGTTTTTGAAACCTGTGAGGTCTAAAAAAATAAACATGTCGAAATTTGAATTAGAAATGCCTAAAATGGGTGAAAGCATTGCTGAAGGCACAATTATTAATTGGTTGATTGCTGAAGGTGATAGTTTTGAAGAAGGTGATATCATCCTTGAAGTTGCTACAGATAAAGTGGATAATGAAGTGCCAGCTCCAGTATCTGGGATATTGGTGAAAACTATATTTCATGCTAAGGATGTCGTTCCAGTAGGAGAGGTGCTTGCAATTTTAGAGGTGTCTGAAGAGGCAAAGCCAAAGTCTGAAAATGCGCCAATTTCCGAAGAGAAAAAGGAGATTAAAGAAGAGCGTAAGAAGCAACGAGCTGTTAAGCCTCAGACGTCTTCTTCTCAAAGTTTTAATGTGCCAAATTCAAATAATTTCTTTTCACCTTTAATTATTGAAATAGCTAAAACGCAACATATCAGTTTTGAAGAGTTAGCTAGAATTCCTGCAACTGGGCAAGAAGGGCGTCTGCGTAAAAGTGATGTTTTTCAGTATATAGAGGATGGTCGACCGTATAAATTTGCGCAACCTGTTGCAGAGAAAGATCCAACTGCATACAGAATCCCACAACTAACCTTCGATAAAGGAGAAGGGAAAGTGATTGAAATGGATAGAATGCGTCAAATGATTGCTGATCATATGGTGTATTCAAAGCACACAGCTCCTCACGTTACAGCTTATGTAGAAGCTGATATGACTACTATGGTTAATTGGAGAAATGCTAATAAAGTGGCTTTCCAAGAAAAATATGGAGAACGTTTAACATTTACACCGCTGTTCGTTGAAGCAGTGGCAAAAGCAGTAAAAGATTTTCCTAATATCAATGCTTCAGTCGATGGTCATAACATTATCGTAAAAGAGGATATTAATATTGGTATGGCAACAGCTTTGCCTAGTGGGAACTTAATTGTTCCAGTGGTTAAGAATGCGGACACAAAAGATTTAAAAACAATAGCTTCAAACGTAAATGAACTAGCAGGAAAGGCAAGAGAAAATAAGCTATCTGGAGATGATATTAAAGGAAGTACGTTTACGATTTCTAATGTTGGAACCTTTGGAAGCGTTATGGGAACACCAATTATTAACCAACCAGAAGTTGCTATTCTTGCTTTAGGGATTATCAAAAAAAGGCCAGAAGTCATTACTACCAAAAAAGGCGACGAAATAGCCATTAGGAGTATGATGTACTTGTCGCTATCATTTGATCATAGAGTAGTTGATGGGTTTTTAGGTGGAAGTTTTGTTAGAAGAGTAGCAGATTACTTCGAGCAATTTGATGTTGATAGAAAAATATAAAGGGTTTGTCATTCCTGCGACGGCAGTAATTCACAAAACGAAGAAATAAATAGATTCTTGCCTTCGCAGGAATAATAAAAAAATACCTGCGTTCGCAGGCATTTCATATGAACAAAGACATACTAAGAAGAGGATTTTTAAATTTGTGTACAGCAAAAGCAATGACAGCGTTGTACGAAGCTAATTTTAAGCAAGTTTCAAAATATGTACATGCCACATCTAGAGGTCATGAAGCCATTCAAATTGCTTTAGGAATGCAACTATTGCCTCAAGACTATGCATTTCCATATTATAGAGATGATGCGATGTTATTGTCATTTGGATTAGAGCCTTATGATTTAATGTTGCAATTGTTGGCTAAAAAAGGGGATCCATTTTCTGCTGGTAGAACCTATTATTCTCATCCGAGTTTGAAGGATGACGATAAACCTAAAATTCCGCATCAATCCTCTGCAACTGGTATGCAAGCCATTCCTGCTACTGGAGTTGCAATGGGGATGCAGTATAAAGAATTGCAAGGTCTAGAAGATGAAGCAGCAAAACTGTCACCTAGAGTGGAGTCGAGAGGTCTCAAGCCAATAACAGTTTGTTCACTTGGAGATGCCTCTGTAACAGAAGGTGAAATAGCCGAGGCCTTTCAAATGGCAGCTTTAAAGCAAATGCCAATTTTGTATTTAGTGCAAGATAATGGTTGGGATATTTCGGCAAATGCTGCAGAGACAAGAGCGCAAAATGCTTTTGAATATGCACAAGGTTTTCATGGATTAGAAGCTATTTCTATTGATGGTGCTAATTTCATGGAGAGTTATGAAGCGATTGAAAAAGTAATTGAAACGATTAGAACAGAGCGTCGACCATTCTTGGTGCATGCTAAAGTACCTTTGTTGAATCATCATACATCTGGTGTACGAATGGAATGGTACCGTGATGATTTAGAAGAAGCGAGATCTCGTGATCCTTATCCGGTTATTAAACAACAATTATTGGATAATGGATTTACTTCGGAAGATATCGATACTATTGAAAAAGAAGTTAAGGGTAAGGTACAGTCAGACTTTGAGAAGGCGTTAAAAGCTGAAGACCCTAAGCCAGAAGATTTATTTACTAACGATTTTGTACCAACACCGATTTCTGAAGAAAAAGGAACACGAGAACCAGAAGGCGCAGAAAAAGTAGTTATGGTAGACTGTGCTTTATTTGCAGTTGAAGAACTAATGAGAAAACACAAAGAATGTTTGCTTTATGGACAAGATGTTGGTGGAAGACTTGGTGGTGTTTTTAGAGAAGCAGCAACCCTTGCTCAGAAATTTGGAGATGATCGTGTGTTTAATACACCAATTCAAGAGGCATTTATAGTTGGTTCAACGGTTGGGATGAGTGCTGTAGGTTTGAAGCCGATTGTTGAGGTTCAGTTTGCAGATTATATTTGGCCTGGATTGAATCAATTATTCACAGAAGTGAGTCGTAGTTGCTATTTAAGTAACGGGAAATGGCCTGTTTCTATGATACTTCGTGTGCCAATTGGAGCATATGGAAGTGGTGGGCCTTATCATTCGTCTTCCGTAGAAAGTGTCATTACCAATATTCGAGGCATAAAAATAGCGTATCCAAGTAATGGAGCCGATTTAAAAGGCTTGATGAAAGCTGCGTATTATGATCCAAATCCAGTAGTTATTTTAGAACACAAAGGTTTGTATTGGTCTAAAGTCCCTGGTACAAAAGGTGCAACGTCTATTGAACCAAGTGAAGATTATGTGTTACCTTTTGGTAAAGCATGGGTTTTACAAGAAATCTGGAAACAAGAAGATGTAGAAACTTTAACCATTGTAACCTACGGAATGGGGGTACATTGGGCAATGAATGCATCGGAAGAATTAGGAATGAAAGATCAAATTGAAATTATCGATTTGAGAACCTTGTTCCCTTTAGATGAAGACACAATTATGGCGTCGGTTAAGAAAACAGGAAAGTGTTTAGTGGTAACCGAAGAACCGTCAAATAATAGTTTCGCACGTGCTTTGGCTGGAAAAATCCAAGAAGAATGTTTTAAGTCTTTGGATGCTCCAGTAATGACTATTGGTAGTGAGAATATGCCAGCAATCCCGTTAAATTCGGTTTTAGAGGAAACTATGATTCCTTCTACGGAAAAGGTTAAAGATAAGATTGAATTAATACTCAATTATTAATTAGCGTTTATGCATGCTTGTTTATAGTAAGCAATTAGTAAAGATAATATAACATCCAATTATACTGCTACTATTTTGCCATCTGATTACAAGCTACGGTTAGCCAAGTTACAATTTGATATATTTTATTTATGACATGTGATAGCGTTGATTAAACAAATTTTGTATATTGAAGCATTAATCCATTAATACATATCATGAAAAAAATTTTATTATTAAGTGTAGCATGTCTTTTGTTTGCTGGTAGTCAATTATCTTTTGCTCAAACTGAGTTGAACTCTCAATTAGCACCTTCTAGCACAACAATGCAAGATTTTGCTAAAGAGAAGACAAATCAGATTGTTAATATATTAGCAAGAACTAACAAGTTAGAAGTGGGTCAACAGAAAAAAGTCTATACCCTTTTTGCGTCTGTAGAGAAAAAAATGAATGGTATAGAAGCTATTGAAGATGCGTCAAAAAAGAATGCCAAAAGAGCTAAAATGCAAGAATATATCAATAGTAAATTAAAAAATATTCTAACAGAACAACAATTCAAAACGTATTTAGAAAATACATTAGCGAAGTAATTTTCTCTTTGTTTAATAGTTAAACGACCATAATAAATTAACTGATTGTAGTTAATTTATTATGGTCGTTTTTTTTACATATTATATTCTGAAAGTGGCTTAGTGAATTTCTCAGGATCTGCTGCTAAATGATAGCGTGGATCATCTATATCTTCTATAATAACTTCCTTGAATTTAGGATTCGCCTTGTACATTAATAGCTTACAATCTTCACTAAGGTGTTTGAGCTTTATATTTTTCCCCTCTGCTTCATATTTTGTCACTAAATTAAAAATAGCTTCTAAAGCCGAATGATCACTAACTCTTGATTCCACAAAGTCTATTTCTACATTTTGAGGATCATTTTTAACATCAAACTTGGTATTGAAATTTTGAATTGAACCAAAAAATAATGGTCCCCATATTTCATATATTTTTGTACCGTCTTCTTTTATACGTTTACGTGCTCTAATCATAATTGCATTTTTCCATGCAAATACAAGAGCTGATACAATAACACCAATAAATACAGCAATTGCGAGGTCAAAGATTACTGTTACCGCAGATACAATTATTAGAACTACTGCATCTGAAAGCGGAATTTTTCTAATAATTCTAAAACTTGACCATGCAAATGTTTCTATAACCATCATAAACATAACTCCAATTAAAGCAGCAATAGGTACTTGTTCAATATATTCATCTGTAAATAAGATAAAGGTCAATAGTGTTAAGGCCATCATGATTCCAGATAAACGTCCTCTACCGCCAGCATTGATATTAATAACAGTTTGTCCAATCATACCACAACCTCCAGTACCTCCAAATAAACCACTTACAATATTTCCTGCACCTTGTGCGACGCATTCTCGGTTACCGTTACCTCTTGTCTCTGTCAATTCATCTACCAAATTCATAGTCATTAAGGACTCAATAAGGCCGACAGATGCTGCTAAAAAGGCATATGGAAGTATGAATTTAAACGTATTAAAATTGAAAGGTAAATTTTGCCAAAGCTCAGTATTAGGGGTAGGGAACTCACCTTTTAAACCTTCTCCACCACCTTCTATAATATATGAGCCAACTGTGCTGACATCTAGATTACCAAAAACTACAATTCCAGTTGTGACTAAAATAGCGGTTAATGCCGCTGGGACTTTGGTCGTTACTTTAGGTAGCAACCAAATAATAGCCATAGTAAGTCCAACCAGAGCCAACATGGTATATAATTCAGACCCAATCATTGGGATATCAATATATTTTTTTAAACCATCGGTTCCTATTTCCAACTCTTTGTGAGAGAACATTTTTACTTGCGCCATGAAAATGACAATTGCCAATCCATTAACAAAACCCATCATCACCGAGTGCGGTATTAGACGCACAAAACGTCCTAATTTTAACACACCAGCACCAACTTGAATTAATCCCATTAGTATGACAGCTGCTAATAAGTAAAAATAACCCATATTATCAACAGGTATATCAAACAATAAACCTTTAGAGTGTCCTTCTGAAATAAGGTTTACAAAAATAACAGCTACTGCTCCTGCAGCTCCAGAAATCAATCCAGGTCTTCCTCCAAAAACTGCTGTTATTAACCCAATAATGAATGCCCCTGACAATGCTACCAAGGGGTCTATTTGCGCAACAAAGGCGAAGGCAACAACCTCAGGAATCATTGCTAATGACACAGTAATACCTGAAAGAATATCATTCTTTGGGTTTTGAGTGAATTTGTTAAGAATTTTTGGGACTGTTATCATAGTACGTGCTTCTAAAAGTCGGCGAAGGTACGCTTTTAGAAATGAAGCGCAAATAGAGAGCCCTAATCTATAAAAAAAGCACCAACTTATATGTTGGTGCTTTTTTTATTTTCTTCTGAAGTTTTATTTTTTAACCTCAGGAGGGAATTTTTCCATAACTTTTGATACAAACTCTTTGATACGTACATCTTTCTTCTCAATATTACGAGGGAGGTAACCTGTTCCCATCCCTTGCCAAACTAATTCTTTTTTATTGGCATCTATTAAATCAATAAAGAGTGTGCCTTCACTTTGAGTTGAAACCATTGGCTGCTGGTTCATTCCCCATCCGCCAGGACCTCCCATTCCCCAAGGTCCGTAGCCTCCCCAGCCCCAAGCACCCATTCCCCAATTGTTGTTGTAAACGTCGACACGTTGTTGGGATTTGGTAAAAATACTTACTAATAAGTCTGGGTTTTCAGATTTGGTATAACCTTGTGTTAACAGTTCACTTTCAACCGCACGAAGAATTCTACGTTTGTCAATATCGCTAATTTCTGCCTTATCAATGCCTGTTTTGAAGAATGCAAATGTTTTGTAGTTAGCAAAATTTGCTTCTTTATCATAATCTGCAGCAACTTTTATAGAACTACATGACGAGATTGCCAAGGTTAAAAGCAATATTGGAAGTAATTTTAATACTCTTCTATTAAGTTCATCTACACTTTTTAGGTGTTCCTCGATGTGTCTTGTTTTTTTCATAGCTTTTGTATTTGAGTTATTATAACGAATCTAGTAATTTGTCATCTACTATATTTGGGAGCGTTACTTTTAAATTCGGTTCACTGGCCATAGCACGCTTAATTGCAAAAATAGCTTCTTCATTTCTTGCCCAACTACGCCTTGAGATCCCATTATTAACATCCCAAAAAAGCATAGATTTTAAACGTCTTTCTGCATCTTCACTACCGTCAATAACCATGCCGAAACCACCATTTATGACTTCGCCCCAACCAACACCTCCACCGTTGTGTATACTTACCCATGTAGCTCCCCTAAAACTGTCGCCAATTACATTTTGAATGGCCATGTCTGCTGTAAAGCGCGAGCCATCATATATGTTACTGGTTTCACGATATGGAGAGTCTGTTCCAGACACATCGTGATGGTCTCTTCCTAGAATTACGATTCCAATATCTTCTTTTTTAATAGCATCATTAAAGGCTTGCGCAATTTTCATTCGTCCTTCAGCATCTGCATATAGAATTCTTGCTTGTGATCCAACCACTAATTTGTTCTCTTGAGCACCTTTAATCCATTGGATATTGTCTTCCATTTGTTGTTGAATTTCTTCAGGAGAATTCTTTTTGATGTCTTCTAGGACAGCGCATGCAATAGCGTCAGTCTTCGCTAAATCTTCTGGTTTGCCAGATGCACAAACCCATCTAAAAGGTCCAAAACCGTAATCAAAGCACATTGGTCCCATAATATCTTGGACGTATGAATTGTATCTAAAGTCAATTCCATTATCTGCCATAATATCTGCACCTGCACGAGAGGCTTCTAATAGAAATGCGTTTCCGTAGTCAAAAAAGTAAGTACCTTTAGCAGTGTGCTTGTTTACTGTATCTGCATGGCGACGCAAGCTTTCTTGGACTTTCGTTTTGAAAAGTTCTGGGTTGGCTGACATCATTTTATTAGCATCTTCAAATGCAAGATCAACTGGGTAATAACCACCAGCCCAAGGATTGTGAAGTGAAGTTTGATCACTTCCTAAATCTATATGAATGTTATCTTGGTCAAACTTTTCCCAGACGTCTACAATATTGCCTAAATATGCTAAAGAAATAATTTCTTTATTCTCTTTTGCTTTTCTAACACGAGCTACTAATTGATCTAAATCGGTGATTTTTTCATCTATCCAACCTTGATCTAATCGTACTTGTGTGATTTTTGGATTGACTTCTGCGCAAACCGTAATGCAACCCGCAATATTTCCTGCTTTTGGTTGCGCTCCAGACATGCCTCCCAGTCCTGAAGTGACAAATAAATTTCCTTTTGGGGATTTTTTTATTTTTCTAAATGCGTTGAGAACAGTAATTGTAGTTCCGTGAACAATGCCTTGCGGACCAATATACATATAACTTCCAGCAGTCATCTGTCCGTATTGCGTAACACCTAATGCATTAAATTTCTCCCAATCATCAGGTTTTGAGTAATTAGGAATCATCATACCGTTAGTAACTACAACACGTGGTGCATCGTTATGACTAGGGAATAATCCCATGGGGTGACCAGAATACATAGCAAGGGTTTGCTCATCATTCATTTCTGAAAGATATTTCATCGTAAGACGATACTGAGCCCAATTAGAAAACACACCTCCATTACCTCCATAAGTAATTAATTCATGTGGATGTTGAGCCACAGCATAATCCAAATTATTTTGAATCATTAACATAATGGCAGCTGCTTGCTTTGATTTAGCAGGATACTCATCAATTGGTCTAGCGTATATTTTATAATCAGGACGCAAGCGGTACATGTAAATTCTTCCGTAGGTGTCTAATTCATTCTTAAATTCTGGAAGTAGAACTTCATGATGTACACTATCAAAATAGCGTAGTGCATTTTTTAAGGCTAGTTTTTCCTCTTCCGAGGATAAAATAGCTTTACGCTTTGGTGCATGATTTATTGAGGGATCATACGCTTTTGGCTCTGGAAGACGATATGGAATACCTTCTTTTATTTGATCGTGAAATGATTTTTCTGACATTACTTTTTTTTTAATGTAGTATTGTTAGTCGTGGTTTGAGTAGAGGGATTAAAACCATAAGGACAATGCCTACAGCCACTTTCACAACAATAGCCTCTTTTGAGATGGTATTGTTCTGTAAAACAACGATAGCCTTCGGGTGTTAAATAGTAGTCACCGTCTTCTATGGGGATAAATTTTTTCATATTGGTATGGTCTCTATTTCAAAATTACTATAAAATATATGTAATAATACAAAGATAATGTAAATTGGAAAGATTTTTGAGTAGAGTTTTATATGGTTATAATTTCTAAATATATAGTACCTAGAGGGTACATCGGTATTTCTGTTTTTCCTTTTATTTTTCTGAAATATTATAATTTGAAAACAAATGCAATTTTAATGAATCATGAGAAGATTCATTTGAGACAACAGATAGAGATCTTAGTGATTCCTTTTTATGTGTTTTATGCTTTTGAATTTTTAACTCGGTTATTTCAATACAAGACATTGAATTTAGCCTATCAGAATATTTCTTTTGATCGAGAAGCATACTTAAAAGAAAAAGACCTTGATTATTTAAAATCAAGGCCTTTTTGTGCATTTATTGGGTATTTGTAGTTAGTGCCTTATTACGACTTTTTGAATTTTTCGCTTTCCATTGTTTAGTTCTACTTTTACAATATAGGCGCCATCAGATAATTTGGTTTGGTTTAAAATAAATTCTGAATGATTTATACCTTCCGTTGTGAAAATTACGCGTCCCACAATGTCATAAATAGCTACACTGTTGATAATTCCAATTTCCGAAGTGATTTTAATATATTCACTTTTAGGAGCGATTATTGAAATACTATCGTTGTTATCTAAGTTATTTATACCTAAGGTTTCGTTTGTGTATCTTAAAATAAAACGGTCATTGTGTACACCTTCTTCAATAGAGAAATTATAAGGTGACAGGCGAATATCATGAATAATATTTAACGCAGTATCTTCTAAATATATATATTGATCTTCAGTCATAAAAATACCATCTAAAGTATTTATAGCTATCGTATGACTTCCTGTTTCATTAGCAATAATACCTAATGGTACAGTATCCTCTTGTAGAAAAGGTAGTGAACGACCTTGAATTGACAGTGTTTGATCGTCCAAAAGTGAATAGAAACCACTATTGTCACCACTACTAAAATCATAACCATCATATAAACGATCAAAATTATTTGTTGCATTGTGAATATAACCAACTAATAGAGTGTTTGTTATGTCGTTTGGCGATAATAGGTCTAACCAAATCCTGTGTCGTTCAATGTTAACTTCGCTGCTTTCAATAGCACTCATCCTATAGAAATTACTATTATCATAGTCAAATATGAGATTGTTGATGGTATTGTCATACCTCATGTCATTATTGAAAGTAACATTTGTTCCAGATGTTGCAGTATGGTTCATTAAGACAAAAAAGGCTTGCCCTGATGCTATGAATAAGTCATTAGTTCCTGGTGGATTAGAACCTGTATTGTTGTGTTCTAAATAATCATTACTATCATAGTTATACACATAATCTTCGTAGAACGGATCTAGGCTTGCAGCAGAATAATTTGAACTATGAGGCCAAACATAAACTGTACCATTAATATTGGTGTTTAAGTTTGTAAACGCATTTGCTGATATCGCCGACGGATATGGGTTCCCTAAAAGGTTCCAGTTATCATCTTCATTTTGTGCTATATTTCCAACACCTGCATAAGCCCCACCATTATATCCTCCATGAGATATTACTTTTGTTATAATACCATTATTTGGTACTCCACTAAATAGCGCTGTATTATTAGATATTGCATACGCAGTTGCAGGTATTGTTGTTGGAGTGTCGCCAAGCCCTCTTACAATATAACCTGTACCATTTGTCATAGCTCCAAAAGCACTAGACCATTCTCCATGACTACCTGCTGTACTATTTGCTGAAGTTGGTGCCCAGTCGTAGATCTGACTTGAAGCAGGTGAAATAGCTGTAACTTGAAAACCAGCAACAGGTGAAGACCAATAGATATATTCTGTATCTAATACAGTGCTTTCATCAAAATTAGGCGATCGTTGCATGTGAATATCTCCGGTGTTGATAGCACTATTTTCAATTTGAATTAAGCTACCACTACTTTCTATATTAAAAACACCCGTATTTTGAACGTCAACCCATTCTCTAACCATAAGCTCGGTATTGGTAACGATTTCAAGATAGGCGCCAGGTCTTAAGGTAAGGTTTCTGGACATTGCTGGTGTGGTTGGCGGTAAAGGTATTGGTGCTATTAATTGATTTGCAATTGGATTATTTGGAGTTGTTGAGCTATCTGGAATGACGACACAATCATTTAATGTTGGCTCTCCAGAAGGTGTCCAGTTAGCATCTTCATACCAATTGGTGTTTACTGAGCCATTCCATATTTTACGACCATCTGATACCACAACTTGATCTGTAAGCGTAACTGCTGAACCTCCACATGTTGCATACGTTGATACAGCGGTATATGTTCCAGGTGCATTCGCAGTGTACGTATTTGTTGTTGCGTCAGGTACTCCAGAAGTATCAGTGCCTATGTACCATTCCACACCAGTTAGTCTAGAACTACCACTAGGTACAAAACGCCAAGCTTCGTTAGTGACTTCCCAGTTGGTGTCCAAACCATTTCTGCATGGTGCAACAGTATATTCGTTAGCAAGATTCGTAACTGGACCAACATAATCACCTTGCATGCCTACTATCGCATTACCATTGTTCCAAGGAGAAACGTTATTGTTGTCAATTCGTTTTTCTTCAATATATACTTCTACAATATTTGTAGACTCATATAATACGATCATTCCAGAATATAAAATGGAATTATCACTAAACATTGGGATATCAATCCATTCTGCAATAAATTTTCTACAACCTGGAATGCCTTGCGTTCTAGTAGTAATCGAAGTGCCAGGGAGACCTGTCGGGTCGATATCATGATAAACGCCATAAATAGCTTGTTCATATATGGCATTTCGGAATACATCAGTACCAGTACCTAATGAAGGCAAGTTCGTATCTATCGTAAAACCGCTACCTTCACCAGGCGTTGGAGTGAAAGTAGAAGTATTATTATCATATTCAAAAGTAATTATACTATTGGCTCCAAGTAAGACGTCGGTTTTTGTATCGTCATAAAAACAGAAAGGGAATCCAATATTTGTAGGTGTATCTGCCCAGCGATCATCTTGAGAAATAGTAGAATTGTTAGTTGTGGCTCCAAAACTACCTATATATGTATATGGTATTTTAATAACATTATAAGACGTGGTTTCATTCATTTGTGCGTTGGTCGCTAATTCTACAGTGGTTGTAGCACAATCTATTATAAAACTAGGGTTAGGATTATAGGGTGTTATAGCAAAAGGATCTGTTCCTACCTCGTCAATAACCATTTCACAAGAGTTAGGTGTTGTGTCTATAGTTGGGGTGATACAAGGAATGACCGTAGTCGCACAAATATCAAATGTGCCATTATTGTTATTACCATATTCCCAAACTCTAATATAGATAGTCTGACCAGGTGTTAATCCGGTTAAATCAATTGAGGACATCAAAGGATTAGTGCTGCCATCATCATCACATTCTATAAGGGTAAGACCAGAACAAGTTCCTGAGTAAAAAGCCATACCGGAATCTGTCATCACTCCT
>JAWUWM010000074.1:0-23369 GCA_034111845.1 Psychroserpens sp.
ATAGTATCTGATCTATTGCATCCAGATTTAGGTGCGCTTAAAAATTCTATTGAAAGTAATGAACAACGTAATGCTGATATTTTATCCCCCGTTGAGTTTTTAGATAAATCTGTTGATTATCAATTAGTTATTGTGTATCAGCCCACTAACAATTTTAAAGCATTGTTCAACGAAATTGACAAGTTGAAACTTAATAAAATTGTGATTACGGGTACGAAAACAAATTGGTCACTATTAAACAAGTTGCAAAGCAATTATAAACAAGAATTAACCAATCAATTTGAAGAGTATCAAGCAACCTTAAATCAAAACTATGGGACTTTTATAGTTGACAACTTAAATTTCGGCGAATTCCCACCCTTAAAAGGAACGTTTGGAGAAACGTCATTTACTGTAACGTTTGAGACCATACTTTACAAAACCATAAACGGAAACGAAATTGATGAACCGCTCTTAGCTACTTTCGAGATTAATGATAAACGTGAAGCCTTAATTCTTGGAGAAGGTATATGGAGATGGAGAGCGCAAGCATATCTTAATGAAAACTCCTTTAACACCTTTGATAACTTTATGGGTAAATTAGTACAATATCTTAGTACTAATAAACGTAGAACACGTTTAAATGTCAACTACGAATCCTTCTATAACGGGAATGACAATGTTAGAATCACTGCTCAGTTCTTCAATAAGAATTATGAGTTTGATAATAATGCCAATTTGACTATTAATTTAAAAAACAAGGATACAGAAGAGGTGAAATCATTACCCTTTGTTTTAAAAAACACGAGTTATGAAGTTGATTTAAGTAGTCTAGAAGCTGGTAATTATTCGTTTACTGTTAAGGTTAATAATGAGAATGTCTCAAAATCGGGTGAGCTTAAAATTTTAGATTATAATGTAGAACAACAATTTTTGAATGCTAACGTAAATAAATTACAAACGTTGGCCAATAATAGTAATGGAACCTCCTATTTTATTGATAACATATCGACATTAACTTATGATTTAATTAACGATTCTAGGTTCGCAACTATACAAAAAAGCACCAAAAAAGTTGTACCTTTGATTGACTGGAAATATCTTCTAGGTCTCATCGCGTTAAGTCTAGCTGGTGAGTGGTTTATAAGAAAATATAACGGACTAATTTAAAACTAAAAAAATATAAAAATCATGGAAAAATTACCTAAAGGAGGCTTGTTCGCCTTGATTATTGTTATTGTCGTATTAATTACGCTGTTTAAGTCAGCAGTCACTATTGATTCAGGAGAAGCAGGAGTTCTTTTTGAAACGTTTGGAGAAGGTGTTGTTACAGATAAACCACCAATGGGAGAGGGGTTTCATCTTGTAGCACCTTGGAATAAAGTTTATGTTTATGAAGTACGTCAACAAGAATTATTTGAAAAAATGAAGGTATTATCTTCAAATGGTTTGGAGATACAAATTGATGCATCGGCTTGGTATGAGCCTGTATATGATCAATTAGGAAACTTACACCAATCTTTAGGACAAGGTTATTTACAACGTGTTATTCAACCTGCAATTCGTAGTGCTGCAAGAAGTGTTATTGGACGTTATACGCCAGATGATTTATATGGTGATAAACGTGATGCTATTCAAGATGAAATTTATGTAGAAACAAAAATAATCCTTGACAAGCAGTATGTTCAATTAAATGAAATTTTAATAAGAGATATTACTTTGCCAAAAACAATAAAGGATGCTATTGAACGAAAATTAAATCAAGAGCAAGAATCTTTAGAATATGAGTTTAGATTAGTTACAGCCGAAAAGGAAGCAGAAAAAGTAATCATTGAAGCAAAAGGTAAAGCCGAATCTAACAGAATACTTAGTGCGTCATTAACAGATAAAATTTTACAAGATAAAGGAATTGATGCTACAATTAAATTATCTCAATCACCAAATAGTAAAGTCATTGTTATAGGTTCTGGAGATTCTGGATTACCACTTATTTTAGGTAACCAATAAGAGTGCAATGAAAGTCTTTTTACTTTTTTTATATTAATAAGTTTAAACCTGATTGCTCAGGATAATACCGAATTTCATTATGGGGATTTGGTAGAGGCTTATCATGATAAAGAAAGTAAAAACACTTTGTATATCTATGATAGTTTAAATGGTAATATTATTGATACGTTAGATACTATTGATAGTAAAAATGCATATTACAAAATAGCGCTATTAAAGAGCGAATATGGTTGGTTTAAACTTAAAAATAGTCAAAGACTTCCTTATGATCGTAAGAGCTTCGATTTTGAAAACTACTGGGTAAAATCTAAAGATTTTATAATTTACGTCGTTAATTATGATAACAATCATCAAATCTATTTGTATAATTCACCATCAAAGAAAGCGAATAGAATTCATAAATTAAATAACTTTAAGATTACATCTATACCAGAAACAAGTGCTTTTTGGACAAAGGTGAGTTTTAAAGTAGGTACGAAAACAGTTGAAGGATGACTCAGTTTTAGAGATCAGTGTGCTTATCCTTGGACAATTTGCCTTAAATATGAGTAATGTTTAATCTTAAACTAATATATTAATATTATCATAATTCGTGTTTTAACATTTGGTAATATGAATTTTAATTTGCAACCTTTGCTTATATAAGATAAAAATGACTTTTATTCTATCACATCATCATCATTTTCATTCTGGCCTTCAAGCGAGCTGAAAGTGTATTGAATAAATTCAAGACATATTTAAACCCGTTTGAGCTAATCAAACGGGTTTTTTAATTCCCAATATTAGCTCAGATACAAAACAAAAGATTCCTGCTTTCTCGGGACCTATTATGAGTAAATTAAAAATAGCAGTACAAAAATCGGGACGTCTCAACGAAGACTCAATGAAACTCCTTAAAGACATTGGTATATCCATAGACAATGGTAAAGATCAACTCAAAGCATCTGCAAATAATTTTCCACTAGAAGTGTTTTACCTTAGAAATGGGGATATTCCACAATATTTAAAAGATGGTGTTGTAGATGCAGCTATCATAGGTGAAAATGTACTCATTGAAAAAGGAGGGGATATTTCAATAGTTGAAAAATTAGGATTCTCTACTTGTAAAGTATCTATTGCAGTACCAAAATCTGCAAAGTATTCTAGTATTAAAGACCTTGAAGGCAAGCGAATTGCGACCTCATATCCAAACACTGTAAATCAGTTTTTAGAGAAGAATAATGTGAATGCACAATTGCATATCATCAACGGTTCTGTTGAGATTGCCCCTAACATTGGTTTAGCAGATGCCATAGTTGATATTGTATCTAGTGGAAGTACGTTATTTAAAAACGGACTCAAAGAGGTTGAAGTGTTATTGAAGTCTGAAGCGATTTTAGCAGTGTCTCCTTTAATTTCTTCGGAAAATCAACAGACCTTGAATAAGTTGCAGTTTAGATTACAATCTGTTCTTAGAGGAAGACAAAGTAAATATGTCTTACTAAATGTACCAAATGATAAGTTGGAGACAATAGTAAGTATTTTGCCAGGTATGAATAGTCCAACTATTTTACCATTAGCTAAAGAAGGCTGGAGCTCATTACATTCCGTAATTAACAAAAATGATTTCTGGGAAGTTATTGATGAACTCAAACAAAATGGTGCAGAAGGGATTTTAGTATGTCCAATTGAAAATATGGTATTATAATGAATATAATAATAAATCCAAATAAAGAAGATTGGTTAGAACTATTAAAACGACCAACTCAAACTGTTGAGAACATTGAGAATACAGTAACCGAAATCTTTATTGATGTTAAAAGACAAGGAGATAAAGCAGTTTCAAAATACACAGCGTTATTTGATGGCGCTCAATTAAAAACTGCTGTTGTTTCAAAAGAAGAGATTACTCATGCAGTGTCAATGGTGTCTAAAGAGTTAAAAGAAGCTATTTATACTGCTAAGAAAAATATAGAAACATTTCATGCAGCTCAAAAGACAGACCGTGTCACTGTTCAAACCTCTAAGGGCATTGATTGCTGGCAAGAAAAACGACCAATTCAAAAAGTAGGACTTTACATTCCAGGGGGAACAGCACCTTTGTTTTCTACCGTATTAATGCTTACCGTTCCTGCTAATATTGCAGGCTGTAAAGAGATAGTATTGTGTTCTCCTCCAAATAAAGAAGGAAAAATTGCAAATGAGATTTTGTATACAGCTCAATTGTGTGGTGTAACCAAAATTATTAAAGTTGGAGGAATTCAAGCTATTGCAGGACTCACTTTTGGTACAGAAGAGATACCTCAAGTCTATAAAATATTTGGCCCAGGAAATCAATATGTAACCGTCGCGAAGCAATTAGCTACAAAATATGGAGTAGCGATAGATATGCCCGCTGGTCCAAGTGAATTGCTAGTTGTTGCAGATGATACAGCTAATGCAAGTTATGTGGCGTCAGATTTATTAAGTCAAGCAGAGCATGGAGCAGATAGTCAGGTTATTTTGGTATCAACATCAAAACAATTGATTAACGATGTTTCATCTGAAGTTGAGCAACAAATCAAACGACTACCAAGATTTGAAATGGCTCAAAAAGCTATTGATAATTCTAAATTGATATATGTTGAGAATGATGATATTGCTTTAGACATGATTAATGATTATGCACCAGAGCATTTTATTGTTTGTACAAAGAATGAAGATTTTTATGTGGATAATATAGCCAATGCAGGATCAGTATTTATAGGTAATTACACACCTGAGAGCGCTGGAGATTATGCGTCAGGAACCAATCATACATTGCCAACAAATGGCTTTTGTAAAGCGTATTCTGGAGTTAATTTAGATAGTTTTACTAAGAGCATTACATTTCAGAAGATCACAAAAGAAGGTATTTTAAATATTGGGAATACGATTGAGTTAATGGCGGAAGCAGAAGGTTTACATGCACATAAAAATGCAGTAACATTAAGACTTAACGATTTGAAGTAATCTGGCATTCAGAGCGAAGCGAAGAATCTTTGCAATGAGATTACTCAAGCTGTTCGGAATGACAAATAGAAAAAAATGAAGACAAAATTCAACATAAATAATCTCATTCGAGAAAACATCAAAAATCTAAAACCTTATTCATCAGCTAGAGATGAATATAAAGAGACTTCTGGTGATATGGTGTTTTTAGATGCGAATGAAAATCCGTTTCAAAATGGTGTAAATCGTTATCCAGATCCGCAACAGAATAAAGTAAAATCACAGCTATCAACATTAAAAGGAATTTCTCCTGAAAACATGTTGCTTGGTAATGGTAGTGATGAAGTTTTAGATTTGATCTTTAGGGCGTTTTGTGAGCCAAACCGAGATAAAATTATCACGTTGCCGCCAACTTATGGTATGTATGGGGTTTTAGCAACTATTAATGCAGTTGAAAATATTGAGATTGAATTACAATCTGATTTTCAACCAAATGTTGCCACGATTATAGGCGCTCAAAGTGAACAGACTAAATTGTTGTTCTTATGCTCACCAAATAATCCTACAGCCAACAGCTTTAAAGCTGATACTATCGAAAAATTGATTTCAAATTTCAAAGGAATTGTAATTATAGATGAAGCCTATATTGATTTTTCAAAAGAGGCGTCTTGGATTAGTAGATTGCAAGAGTTTCCAAATTTGATAGTCACTCAAACGATGTCTAAGGCTTATGGTATGGCAGGAATTCGTTTAGGGGTTTGTTACGCTTCCGAATCCATTATTTCTGTTTTAAATAGCATTAAGCCTCCTTATAATGTTAATGAATTAACGCAATTACAGGCGTTAGAGCGCTTATCAAAACCAGTAGCTGTTTTCGAAGAAATTCAGGAAATTTTAGAGCAACGTGATTGGCTAATTTCAGAATTAAAGGAGATTCCATTGGTTGAAAATGTGTATCCTTCAGATGCAAATTTTGTTTTGGTTAAAGTTGCTGATTCCAATACGCGGTATTCAGAATTGATAGACAAAGGTATTGTCGTGAGAAATAGAACAACACAACCGCTGTGTCAAAATTGTTTAAGATTTACAGTGGGTTCACAAATGGAAAATATAAAATTAATTACAGCATTAAAAACACTATCATGAAGCGCGTACTATTTATAGACAGAGACGGAACCATTATCAAGGAGCCAGCAGATGAGCAAATCGATTCATTTGAAAAATTGGATTTTTATCCAAAAGTGTTTCAATATTTAAGTAAAATAGCACAGGAGCTAGACTTTGAAATCGTAATGGTTACCAATCAAGATGGTTTAGGTACTGATATATATCCAGAAAGCACATTTTGGCCAGTTCATGATTTTGTATTAAAAACGTTTGAAGCTGAAGGTATTGTTTTTAAAGAGCAATTTATTGATATAACTTTTGCAAAAGATAATGCGCCGACAAGGAAACCGAATACAGGATTATTAACTGCATATTTTTCTTCGGAATATGATTTAACCAACTCCTTCGTGATTGGAGATCGTTTAACAGATATGGAACTGGCTAAAAATTTAGGTTCAAAAGGAATTTTTATAAATGATAATACCAATCTTGGGACGGATGAAATCACAGTAAAACGTGATGCATTAGATCAGTTTATAGCACTTGAAAGTAATGATTGGGAAGCTATTTACACCTTCTTAAAAGCCGATGCTAGAACAGGTAGTATCGAAAGAAATACCAACGAAACTAAAATCAAAATAGATTTAAACCTAGATGGTACAGGTCAAAGCAATATTGATACAGGAATTGCTTTTTTTGATCATATGCTTGATCAAATTACACGTCATGGTCAATTAGATTTAAACCTTAAAGTCGATGGTGATTTAGAAGTTGACGAACACCACACTATTGAAGATACAGCCATAGCACTAGGAGAGTTGTTTGCAACGACTTTGGGTAATAAACTTGGGATTGAGCGTTACGGATTTTCTTTACCAATGGACGACTGCTTTGCGCAAGCTGCCATTGATTTTGGAGGACGTAATTGGTTGGTGTGGGAAGCCGATTTTAAACGTGAAATGATTGGTAAAATGCCAACCGAAATGTTTTATCACTTTTTTAAATCGTTCACAGATGGTGCCAAATGCAACTTGAATATAAAGGCAGAAGGAACAAATGAGCATCATAAAATAGAGGCCATTTTTAAAGCATTTGCAAAAGCAATTAAAATGTCAGTCAAACGTGATGTTGAGAAAATGATATTACCATCAACAAAAGGAATGTTGTAATGAGTATAGTAATTATAGATTATGGCGCAGGAAACATTAAGAGTATTCAGTTTGCTTTTAAACGACTAGGTTTTGATGCTATTTTGTCAAATGATCCTGAGGTCATTCAATCGGCAGAACGTGTTATTTTTCCTGGTGTTGGTGAAGCTAGCTCAGCAATGAAAATGTTGAAAGAAAGCGGATTGGATGCATTAATTCCGAAGTTAAAACAACCTGTTTTAGGGATTTGTTTAGGGATGCAATTAATGTGTAACTCAACAGAGGAAGGTAACACCAAAGGTTTAGGTGTTTTCAATGTGGATGTCAAACGCTTCTCTAACTCAGTTAAAGTCCCACAAATGGGATGGAACACAATCAATGAGTTGACATCCAACTTATTTATGAATATAGAGGAAGATGCTTTTTTATATCTGGTGCATAGTTTTTATGCAGAAATGTGCCAAGAAGCAATTGCGTCAACTTTTTATGAGTTAAAGTACGCATCTGCATTACAAAAAGACAATTTTTATGGAGTCCAATTTCATCCTGAAAAAAGTAGTAGCATAGGAGAACAAATATTAAAGAATTTTTTAGAATTATAATTTATAATGAAATGTCTCCTCGAGCGCAGTCGAGAGGTAATTATATAGGTCTCGACTGCGCTCGGCCGGACAAAAACTTTAAAATTTAATATGAGAATAATACCAGCAATAGATATTATAGACGGAAAATGTGTGCGTCTGACAAGAGGAGATTATAGTACTAAAAAAATATATAATGAAAGCCCTTTAGAAGTCGCCAAAGAGTTTGAAGGTGCAGGGATTAAGTATTTACACCTTGTAGATCTTGATGGCGCTAAAGCGCAGCACGTTGTAAATTATAAGATTTTAGAACAAATTACATCTAAAACAAGGTTGAAGATTGATTTTGGTGGTGGTTTAAAAACTGATGAAGATTTACACATCGCATTTAACTCTGGAGCTAAACAAATTACAGGTGGAAGTATTGCTGTTAAAAATCCTGAAATATTTGAAGGTTGGGTCAACAAATATGGTGGCGTAAAAATTATTCTTGGAGCCGATTGTAATAATGAAAAGATTGCTGTTAGCGGTTGGCAAGAAGAAAGTGATATGGAAGTGATTCCTTTTATAAAGGGCTATGAGAACAAAGGAATTAAATATGTTATTTGTACTGATATTTCAAAAGATGGGATGTTAGAAGGGCCTTCTTTTCATTTATATAAGCGCATCTTAAACGACACTAGTGATATTAAGTTAATTGCTTCGGGAGGTGTGACATCAATAGATGATTTAAACCGCCTTGAAGATTTAGGTTGTGAGGCAGCTATTATTGGAAAAGCGATTTACGAAGGATATATTAAATTAAGCGATTTAGGAACAAGACTTTAAATTATGCTGACAAAAAGAATTATTCCATGTTTGGATATCAAAAATGGTAGGACCGTTAAAGGTGTCAATTTTGTTGACTTAAGAGATGCAGGAGATCCAGTAGAGTTAGCAAAGCAATACGCAAAATTAGGAGCTGATGAATTGGTTTTTTTAGATATCTCTGCAACATTAGAAGGGCGTAAAACGATGCATGACATGGTTTTGAAAGTTGCTGAACATGTAAATATTCCATTTACAGTTGGTGGAGGAATCTCATCTATTGAAGATGTTGACGACTTACTAAAATGTGGAGCAGATAAAATTTCTATCAATTCAAGCGCAGTAAAACGTCCTGATTTGGTAAATGAATTATCCAGTAAGTTTGGTAGTCAATGTGTCGTGTTAGCAATAGATGCAAAGCAAATTAAGGACCAATGGATTGTGCATTTAGCCGGAGGAACAATACCCACTGAGCTTAATTTATTTGATTGGGCAAAAGAGGTGGAGCAACGGGGTGCAGGAGAAATTTTATTTACATCAATGAATAACGACGGAACAAAAGCAGGATTTGCAAATGAAGCCTTGGCAAAATTATCTCAAAGTGTCAATATTCCTATTATTGCTTCAGGAGGTGCAGGAACAATTCAGCATTTTGTGGATACTTTTGAAATAGGGAAAGCAGATGCGGCACTGGCAGCAAGTGTATTTCATTTTGGAGAGATTGAAATATTAGATTTAAAACGAGAATTGAAGAAACAGGATATTGCTGTTAGATTATAAGTGATAATTAAAGAAAACGATTTCGCATCAAGTGCGGAATGACCTATAAATATGAACATAGACTACAATAAAAACAACGGATTAGTTCCAGCCATCATTCAAGATGCAACAACCAGTAAAGTGTTGATGCTTGGTTATATGAATGAAGAAGCAGTAAAGAAAACTATAGACACTAATTTGGTAACATTTTTTAGTAGAACCAAGCAACGTATATGGACTAAGGGAGAAGAAAGTGGTAATGTGCTCAACCTTGTAGGAATTAAATTAGATTGTGATAGCGATACGCTTTTAATACAAGTTAATCCAGCAGGTCCAACATGTCATAAAGGATCTGATACGTGCTGGAATGACGACAATACGCAAAGTTATGGGTTTCTTTCAGAGCTAGATACTATAATAGAGAACAGAAAGAATAATGCCACAGAAGATACGTCTTACGTCGCTTCACTATTTGCTAAAGGCATTAATAAAATAGCTCAAAAAGTAGGAGAGGAGGCTGTAGAAGTAGTTATTGAAGCAAAAGATAATGATGATAAGCTATTTTTAGATGAAAGTGCAGATTTATTATTTCATTATATGATACTATTACAAGCCAAAGGCTTTAAGTTAAATGATATTGTTGACGTTTTAAGAGATCGAAAATAAAATTAAATTGTGTTTAATCGGATTAATTTACTTTTAAACGATTATATATTTTTTTAAACGTAGAAATATGCGTTTGGTCTAAAAAATCGTGGGCTTTAATTAATTTTACGTAGTGAATAGTTCACTATTTAAATGAAAAAGCCAAATATCATGAAAAACTTTACGCCTACTTTAAATTATTTATTTGCTTTACTAATTTCTAGCAGTTTAAATGCTCAAATTGAAAATGTATTTCATAGCGATAATCAGAATCTACTAAAAGATTCTGATTATGAGTTATTAGAATATCAAACTAAAAATGAGTATCAAGACGCAATCGAAAACTTCAATCAGGTGTCACGCTTAGTTCCTGTTGTTTATAATTTTAATGGTACATGGACACCTAGCAGTCCTATTGGATTGTCAAACTCAAGCGACACTATTATTTTAGAATCAGGGACTGTTACTATTTCCGCTAGCACAGTTTGTGATAATTTGATTGTTAACCCTGGAGCAGCTGTAATAATAAGTTCCGGTGTTACATTAACCTGTACTGTCATGGACTTACAATCTACATCCGAATTATTTTCTAGTCTAATATCAAATGGTACTGTAGAAGGTTTATTGAATTATCACAGGTTTACATCACAAATTGGAATAAATGATTTGATTTCGTCACCAGTGTCAAATCAAACGTTTGAAACCTTTGCTTCAACAAATGATGGTGAATTAGCTGCTTCAGGTCTTATAAGGGCTTTTGCGCCCTTTAATACATCTTCAGGGGCTTACGAGAACTATGACGTTGTAACAAACGCTACAACAGTAATTGAACCAGCTATGGGGTATCGAGCTGCTACATTAGTCGGAAGTCTTTTAACTTTTTCTGGACTTTTAAACGAAGTGGATGTTCTTGATGTTTCAATTTCAGATTCTCCTTCTAGTGGATCATGGAATTTAATAGGAAACCCATATCCATCTTATCTCGATTTTGATGCTTTCTTTACTTTAAATAAATCTCAATTGGATGGTTCTTCAAATCAAGCTATTTACGGTTATGATGGTGACGCATCAAATGGGTGGATAGTTTGGAATCAAGCAACTATTGATTCGCCCGTCATTACAGAGCTCATTGCACCTGCTCAAGCATTCTTTGTAAAGGCAAAAGTAGGAGGTGGGCTCATTGATTTTACAACATCAATGAGATCTATAGGTGATTCAGATGATTTTATATCAGGAAGGAGCTCAACGTCTCCTCATTATGGATATTTAAAATTAAATTTAAATTCTGGAACTTCTAATTTTAATACAGATTTCTATTTTAATCATAATGCTACTGAAGGATTCGATCCTGGATATGATTCAGCTTTATTCAATTCTACAGCACCTGCATTTGCAATTTATTCCCATTTAATTGAAGATAATACAGGAATACCATTTGCCGTACAGGCATCTAACCCTGACTCTATAAATAGTATAATAGTTCCGTTAGGCGTTAATGCTAGTCAAGGGCAAGAAATAACAATTAGTATTATATCAAGTGATTTGTCAGATACTGTGGATGTGTTTTTAGAAGATACTTCAAATAATACGTCTACTCAATTAACAACGAATAATTTTATTATTACTCCAAATGCAGATTTGTCCGGTACAGGTCGATTTTTTTTAAGGTTTGAATCTGAATCACTTACTCAGAACGAATCAACTTTAGATGCTTTTGACATTTATATGAATGATAGAGAAAAAGCTATTATTATTTTTGGAGATCCACTAAATGTTATTACAGCTAAGTTATTTGATATTAATGGCCGTATAGTTTCATCTCATAATTTGAGATCTACTCTTTCAAGAAGAACTATTGACACTAGCCTACTAAGTCCGGGAATATATGTCATAGAATTAAGAGGTGATTCTAACGAAAGATTAGTAAAAAAGTTAGTAATAAGGTAGATTTAGTTAATCTGCATATAGGTAATACTAGTTCTTGGTTGTTATCTTGAAGCCCAGCTTTTAATTACCAATATATGGTATTACTATTAGTTAGAGCTTTCAAGTTGAATGGTGTTGTTGATGTCTTAAAAAGACTTGAGAAATAAGATTTAAAAGCCATCACGTATTGTGATGGCTTTTTTCTAATATGAGTAAATAGAAAGTTTAATCGTGCATTAGAAACACTTAAACTCTTAATATGTTATTGAGCGTCATTAGCAATAATCTCTAAAGTTTGCTCCATCCAATCTCTATCAAAATCTAATGGCGTTTCTGGAGATACACCTTTCCCTTCATATTGAATGTATTTATGAAAATTCATATCTGTTGGTAATATGTTAAAATATCCGGAAGGCGTATCATAACTTCTTCCATAATTAAGCCCGTAAGCGATGACGCCAAACGTGCTTTGACCTAAGTGTTTTCCATTTTTTAAGCTTTTAAGTTTTTAAGTTTTACTGTAAACTGTTCACCATTACTTCCTGTAAAACAATTAGTTATAACATAAACGTTTTTGTTTTTTAAGAGCTTTAAAAATGGATCTGATAATTTCTTATTTCCACCAGTATTACTCCTAAGATCTACGATAATATTTTCTGCGGAAATTTCATCCTTTACATCATTATAGAATTTTAAATGAGCATCTTTCTTTGTATTACTGAAATTCCCAAAATATAAATATTGAGTGGTCTCATTGATTTGTTTAAAATCTAATTCTGGTAATGTTTTATCACGAAATTCATTGTTGTAGGTGTTTCCTTCTTTCTTGTATCCCCAAATTCTTCCGTTTTCAAATGTCAAGCTTTTAAATAATCCTGGCGTTCTTGTAGTAGCATGATAATAGTAGACATCATATTTATTAGCCTTTTTATGTGTAGCGTAAAATCTTATTTCGCCAGCTTCCCATTGGTCTAAGTTACTTTCTAAAATTACGCCAACAAAATCTTTTTGATTATCTGTATAGTAAATGCCTATTTTTTGGTCATCACCATAATTATATATGCCTTCTAAGTCTCCTGCAGTCTTATTTGCTAATTCTTCTTTTAATTCTATCAGGTTTCTTGTTGTTTTTGGATGATTCTTAAATAAGTCTGTAGTTTTAAACGCTGCTAATTGACTGTTATCCTTAGCACCTTCCTTAGATAAAACAATCCCATTCATACTAATTGAGGCATGTGAATCATTTACTAAAGACATTAGTTCTAATAGCATTTTATAACAAGCTTCAACTAAAACAGGTTGTTCCATTTTTTCTGAAAGTGACGTATATAAATTTTCGAATTGGATTTCTTTGTCGCCTTTAATTTGTTTTTTGTAAGACGGCATTTTTTGAATTTTTTGAACAACGAAATCTAAATCGGTTTTACAGTCGCAAGTTTCAACTTGTGAAAAAACAGATGTGATTGTGAATAGGAATACGATACTAAATGTCATTAAATTTTTCATGATAAATGATTTTTATGTGATTAAACTTTCTGAAGCAAAGATATTTCAGATATCACATGTTATACCATTATAATGGGCGTTTGGGGTGAAATACACTTATTCTGTGGTGGAAAGAAGATATGCTTTTACATCTTTTAAGTACGTTTTGGAAATTGGTACTTCAATAGATTGTGAAAGTTGCAAAAATTGTTTTCCTTTTTCGGTTTTCCAAGATTTGAAATGAAACGGATTGATAATAAATCCGCGATGCGTTCTTAATAATTCGGGAAAAGAATCGGCTACTTTTAATAATGTATTTCTAATCAGACTTTTTTTAAGCTCATTTCCGTCGAGATAAAAAACCTCTACATAATTGTCTGAAGATTGAATGCAGATCAAATCATTCAGCAGTAATCGTAAGCTCTCATAATTACCCTCGCCTTGAATTTCAATTTTTTGTTCCTCGAGTTTCTTGTCTTTATATTTTCCGAAGGCAAAACGACCAATAATCAAAATAGGAAGTATTACGGTTAAAGCGGGTAAAAATATGCTTGTGAAATGATATCCTAAAGTGTAAGGGTTTGGTTCATCATAAACAATGACGTAGAGATATAATAATCTCGCAAATATCATGGAAACAACTACGAAAACCAATAAAAATATAAACTCATGGATACGTTGCCACTGCAATTTATATTTTTTGTAGAGCCAATTTTGAAATGGGATAAAGCATAGATAACTTATGGCTGTAATTAGACCGTAGAGCGGTAAATAGATTAATTTCTCACCATCATTAAATTCGTTAACATCCATAGGTTCTGTAAAATACAGAAATATAAAAATCCATAAAGCCAAGCCTAAAGCTATAATTAAATGGTGTTTTATAGAGGGATCAAATGGGTACTTCTTTTGCACGCGCTTATTTTATGTTTAAAAATAAAACTTCAATATAGAACTACCAATAACAAAGCCTACAAAAATTTTGTAAAAACTCATAAAATAGCGTTCTTGCTCGTATGTTTAATAAACGTTATTACTATCTTATTAAGATTCAATATTTGGGTTACCGTTTTCATGGTTGGCAAAAACAACCTAAGTTGAAAACGGTACATCTAATGATAGATCGAACTTTCAATTTTATTCTCGACGGAAAGCCATTTAAAACTTTAGGCTCTGGTCGTACAGATGCCATGGTATCAGCAAACGAAACCGCGTTTGAATTGTTTATCTATGAGAAAATTGAAGATGAAACTGCATTTTTAGCCTTATTTAATTATAATCTTCCACAAGATCTACGTGCATTAGCCATTGAAGAAGTTGATGCAGAATTTAATATTATCCAGCATTCAAAAATTAAAGAGTATGTGTATTTGTTTACCTATGGACAAAAATGCCATCCCTTTTGTGCATCCTTAATGACTACCATTTTAGATGATTTAGATATTGAGATTATGAAAAGAGGTGCCAACTTATTTGCTGGTACACATAATTTTAAACCTTATTGCTTTAGAGCTACAGATAAAGGTTTATATACTAGAACCATAGAAAGTTGTGAGCTTACTGTTAATACGTTGTTTACTGCAAATTTCTTTCCTAAAAAGACATACACGCTTATCGTAAAAGGAAAAGGGTTTGGTCGTAATCAAATACGACTCATGATGGGTACGCTAATTGAATTGGGTAGAGGAGATGTAGATTTAAATTATATAGAAAACTCATTAAAACCTGAAAGTAAGATGGTTATGAGTTTTGTAGCGCCTGCTTCTGGGTTGATTTTGAACTCGGTGGAGTTTGAGTAGAGTTTGTTTTCGCAAAGTCTCTATTGATTACTTTTTGTGGTAAGTTATTCTAACTTTTTATTTTTAAAAATTGCCCAATTCACAAATACGAGAGCGCTAAATAAAACTTCAAACTTAAAAATATAAAAAATAATACTTAGAGTTATACTGAGAATAATATTGTTATTCATTGTGTAATCACTTGGTAGATAGTCTCTGTGAATTGATGTAATAACTATAATAAATTGTTCTAATATTGACCCTGAACACAGTGAAACAACTAAGTCTAAAAAAGTAATAAGAGTAACGTAACGCATCTGGGTTACTGTTTTTTTTAGCCAAAATTACTGAAGTAATACACTAAGCACAAGAGGTCTTAAAAATATTAACCAGTAAGCCCAAGCGTAAGGACCAATAGCTCTTGCTGAGAAATAATCAAATTCTTTTGAGGTATAATAAAGAACTAAAGAAATTGTATACACTATAAAATAAAAAATGGATAAATTTCTAGCAACAAGAACAGAGTAGTTGACAAATATCTTTAACTCTTTCTTTTAAAGAAAAAATAGAAGAATAAAGCTAGTAAGGTTAGAATACAAAAACTAAAAAAAAACAGCCCTTCGTGATACTCGCAGATTGCTCTAATTATTTATATGCCTGAGTATCCATTTACAATTTACTTTTAGCATTGTTATATTTTCAAACGTGAAGAGGCCATCACATTCTGCTCAGCATAGTCGCCTTGCAAAAACTTTAAATGTCCAACAATAGCGATCATCCCAGCATTATCCGTTGTGTATTCAAATTTCGGGACATAAGTTGTCCATCCAAATTTATGCTCGCCATCTTTTAACGCTTGACGAATCCCCGTGTTTGCAGAAACCCCTCCACCAATTGCAATGTGTTTGATACCAGTGTCGCTGGTTGCTAGTTTTAGCTTATCAATTAAGATTCCAATAATCGTATATTGAATAGAAGCACAAATATCATTTAAGTTTTCCTCAATAAAATTAGGGTTGATTTTAACTTGTTTTTGGACAAAATATAGTATTTGGGTTTTCAGGCCAGAGAAACTAAAATTTAGACCACCAACTTTAGGTTTTGTAAACGGAAACGCTTTTGGGTTTCCTAATTTAGCGCGTTTATCTATTTCTGGACCAGCAGGATAGCCTAAACCTAAAAGTTTTCCGCTTTTATCAAAGGCTTCACCAACAGCATCATCTATGGTTTCACCAATAACCTTCATATCAAAATGAGAATTCACTTTTACAATTTGCGTGTGACCTCCAGAAATAGTCATTGCTAAAAACGGAAATGGTGGTTTTTCAAAATCGTCCTCCTCAATAAAATGTGCTAAAATATGAGCTTGCATATGATTGACATCTATTAATGGAATATCAAGTCCAAAAGCCAAAGACTTTGCAAAGGATGTTCCAACTAACAATGAGCCCATCAAACCAGGACCTCTTGTAAAAGCAATAGCACTCAATTGTGATTTATTAACATTAGCTTTTTTAAGCGCTTGATCTACCACAGGAACTATGTTCTGTTGATGCGCTCTAGATGCTAATTCTGGTACGACACCACCATAGGCTTCATGGATTTTTTGACTAGCTACAATGTTACTTAAAACTTTACCGTTACACATTACAGCAGCAGCTGTGTCATCGCATGATGACTCAATAGCGAGAATATATATTTTTTGTGAGCTCATTAATATAAATTAGGCACAATAATTGTTAATTTTGAATTCAAAGTTATAACATTCAGGTCGTATCAAAAAATTTCTAAAAATAGTATCAAAGATATTAGCAATTATTTTGCTATTGTTCATCATTTTCGTGTTGGTATTATCTATTCCTGCTGTACAGACTAGTTTAGGGAAATATATTACAGGTATCATAAACGACGATTTTGGTACTAATATAAATATTGGTAAGATTGGATTGCAATTTAATGGTGATGTAGAACTCAAGGAGGTTTACATAGAAGATTATAAAAAAGACACTCTAATTGCTGTAGATGAGATAAATACATCCATTCTTAATTATCGAAATGTCATCCATGGTACCTTAGACTTTGGTAATATAGATGTTTATAATTTAACATTTAATATCAAAACCTATAAGGGTGAAAACGATACTAATCTTAATGTATTTGTAGACAAATTTGAAAGCGATAATCCAAGAAAGGATAAAAGTACTTTTTTGTTGTCATCAAGTGATGTTTCTATCTATGATGGTACATTTAGACTTATTGATGAGAATAGGAAAACACAAAAGGTATTAGAGTTTTACGATCTTAATATCAACTCCACAAATTTCGTTATTGCTGGAAGTGATGTAAACGCACGAATTAATACCTTAAATTTTAAAGATAGTAGAGGTGCATATGTAAAAAACTTGGTGACCGATTTTAAGTATACATTAACTCACATGACTTTTGATAATTTAAGTATTAAAACTGAAAAGTCTAACCTCTTCGGAAATTTGCGTTTTGATTATAATCGCGAAGATTTTAAGGATTTTGAAGATAAAGTACGTGTGACTGCAAATTTTAAAGACTCTGAAGTTTATCTCGATGACCTCAATACATTTTATAATGAATTTGGTACTAATCAAAAAGCAAAAATTGACGTCAAGTTAACGGGAACTTTAAATGATTTAATAGCAGAGAATTTAAAACTTAATGCCAGTGGAAGAAGTAAAATATATGGCGATATTAATTTTAAAAATTTATTGAGTAAAGAAGAAGGTGATTTTTCAATGAATGCTCGATTTGATAATTTATCGTCAAATTATTATGATTTAAGAGCTTTATTGCCCAATATCTTAGGTGAGTCTATACCATCAGTATTTTCTAAGCTTGGAGATTTCAGAATAACAGGAAACTCATACATCACAAATACAACGATTGATACAGAACTTAAAATCTATACCGATTTAGGGTTAATAGTATCCGATATGAAAATGACCCGTGTTGATGATATTGATAATGCAAGTTATGTTGGGAATATTGTTTTTGATGATTTTGATTTAGGTGTTCTGCTTAATGATCCAAAAATAAAAACAACGTCTTTTGATTTAGATGTTGACGGTAGAGGGTTTACCATAGATAATTTGAGTACGCAAGTTACAGGGGAAGTATTTCATATTGATTATAATGATTATATGTACACAGATGTAGAAATATCTGGAAAACTAGGTAACCAGATTTTTAATGGACTTTTAGAGTCGAAGGATGAGAACTTTAAATTCAAATTTGATGGTTTAGCAGATCTATCTAAAGATATCAAAACATTTGATTTTAACGCCAATGTAGAATACGCCAATTTAAGAGCACTTAATTTTATTACCAAAGACAGTATGTCAATATTTCGAGGAAAAGTAATAACCTCAATGAAAGGCTCTACTGTAGATGATGCTTTTGGTACCTTAAAGTTTGAAAACACGACTTACGTTAATGAAAATGGTGACTATTTTTTTAAAGATTTTAAAGTGGAATCTAAATTTCTTGATGATAAACATATTGTAACTATAAACTCACCAGATATTATTGAAGGTAGGATGAGTGGCGATTTTAGGTTTGCAGATATAGGTAAGTTAGTTGAAAATTCAGTGGGTAGTATTTACACTAATTATATTCCTAATATGATTGAAACAGATCAATATTTAGAGTTTGATTTTAAAATTTACAACAAAATTGTAGAGGTGTTTTATCACGATTTAGAGCTTGGGCCTAATACAATGGTTAAAGGACGTATTGAAACCGACGAGAAACAGTTTAATATGACATTTAACTCACCACAAATAAAACTTCAAGATTATTTTGCTAATGATATTTCTATTTTAATTGATAATAGCAATCCACTATTTAACACCTATGTTGAAATAGATACACTAAGCACAAAATATTATGATGTTTCAAAATTCAGCTTAATTAATGTCACGCAACGGGACACGTTATTTATCAAGTCTGAATTCAAGGGTGGTAAACAAAATGTGGATGACTTTAATCTTAATATGTTCTACACCATAGATGAAACTAATAAATCTGTTGTAGGTTTTAGAAAATCTGAAGTGGTCTTTAAAAAGAACAAATGGGTTATTAATGAAGATAAAAATAAACTGAATAAAATTGCGTTTACACGTGATTTTAAAAACTTTGATATTAGCGAAATGGTGATGAACCACTTTGAAGAACGTATTGAATTGTCAGGGCAAATTACAGGTGAGAATTATAAAGATTTAAAGGTTTATTTTACAGATGTTGCTTTAACTAAAATAACACCTAGAATTGACCGTCTATCGCTTGCAGGTCGGGTTAACGGAAAATTAGATATTCTTCAAAAAGAGGGTGTGTATACACCAAATTCAACCGTCACCATTAGTAATCTTAAAGCAAATGATTATGAATTAGGTGAACTTAATGCAACTATTAAAGGAAATCAATCTTTAACGAGTTACACCATTGACGTAACTCTTAATAATGATAACCTAAAGTCTTTAGATGCCCAAGGATTGATAGATGTTGACTCTAATTTGATAGATTTAGATGTCACATTTGAAGAGTTTTTATTAGATCCATTAGATCCATTTGGAGCTGGTGTTATAACTAATATTAGGGGTTTAGTTTCTGGGGAAGCGGAGGTAACAGGACAATTAAATAACCCTCAATTTAATGGTGATTTATTATTAGATAATGCAGGACTAACAATACCATACCTCAATGTAGATTATAGCTTTGATTTTGATTCTCAAGTAAAGTTAGAATCGCAGAGTTTTATATTTCAAGAGGTCGAGATTACAGATTCTGAGTTCTTTTCAAATGCGATTCTTAATGGTTTTATTTCACATCAAAATTTTTCAGATTGGAAATTAGGGTTACAGATTGATACAGATCGTTTATTAGTTCTTAATACAGAGTATGACGAAGAGGAGTTGTATTATGGTACCGGATTTGTTAGTGGTCAAGCAAATATATCTGGTCCTACAGATAATCTTAAAATAGAATTTAATGGCAGTACTGCCGAAGGTACAGTCTTTAAAATACCGTTAAGTGATTTAGAGAGTTATGGAGATAACTCCTATATACACTTTTTAAGTCCAGAAGAGAAAGAAGCGCGTTTAAGAGGTGAGATTATCACTAATACAGAAGTGAAAGGACTAGAGTTGGAGTTTAACCTTTTTGTTAATCCTTATGCAGATATTGAAATTGTAATCGATAAAACTTCAGGAAGTACGATTCAAGGTAGAGGTAATGGTAACTTGCTGTTTGATATCAATACCAACGGAAAGTTTCAAATGTTTGGAGATTTTCAAATTGTAGAAGGGACCTATAACTTTGCTTATGGTGGCTTAGTACAAAAGAAATTAACCGTAGAACCAAACGGATATATTCGCTGGGAAGGCGATCCTTTAAAAGCGTTAGTGGGTCTAACTGCAGTTTATAAAGTACAAGCCAATCCATCGGTATTATTAGACAATCCAATAAACAGAAATATTGATGTTGAAGTCAAAATTAATCTCTCGGGTCAATTAGAACAGCCAGATCCAGATTTTTCATTTAACTTTCCTGAAGTAGATTCTAGTATCAAGTCTGAGTTAGAGTATCGTTTAGAAACTAAAGAATCTAGAGAGTTTCAAGCATTAAATGTGCTATCATTTGGCTCTTTCGCCAGTGAGTTTAATTTAGGACAAAATGCTTATGGTACCATATCAGATCGTGTGAATTCTCTTTTTAATAGTATTTTAGGTGGTAATAAGGATGATAAAATACAAGTTGATTTAAACTATACAGCAGGACAACAGACTGCAGATTTTCAAACTAATGATGAGATTGGTTTAACATTAAGTACTAAAATTAGTGATAGAGTATTAATAAATGGTAATGTTGGTGTTCCTATTGGAGGGGTTAATCAAACAGTAATAGCGGGTGATTTTAGAATTGATGTACTTCTAAATAACGACGGAACATTAAAAGCTACATTTTTTAATAGAGAAAATAGTATCAGGAATTTTGGGGAAGAGATCGGTTATACACAAGGTGCTGGTTTAGCATATAACGTAGAGTTTGATACGTTTAAAGAGTTAATAAGAATTATCTTTTCAGGAAAGAACAAAAAGAAAGAAGTACTAAAAGAAGAGCAAAAGAAGGAAGATGATGAGAAATTAACTCCAGACTTTATTACTATCACCTCAAAAAAAGAATCAAAAGACAATTAATTCTCTTTGTTTTTAACAATTTTAATATTACTTATTAACGAAAACGTTTGAGTTATTATAGGACTGTTAAATATAATTCAAATCCATATTTATTGTTGTTTATGTTCACTAGTTTTACTTTTCGAAACATAATGCACATGTCAAAAATCATAAAAAAAATAGGTGTTTTTACCTCAGGAGGAGATTCTCCGGGTATGAATGCTGCCATACGTTCTGTAGTTAGAACTTGTGCTTACCATAGTATAGAATGTGTAGGTATTTACAGAGGTTACGAAGGTATGATTGAAGGTGACTTCAAATCAATGGATGCTCGAAGCGTTAAAGGGATTATTAACAAAGGAGGAACCGTATTAAAATCTGCGCGTTCCCTAGAATTTAGAACGCCTGAAGGAAGAAAAAAAGCTTATCAACAGCTTAAAGATGCAAATATAGATGCTTTAGTTGCTATTGGCGGTGATGGTACGTTTACTGGTGCTATGATTTTTAATCAAGAATTTGGTTTTCCTGTAATAGGTATTCCTGGTACTATAGATAATGATATTTTCGGTACATCTCATACTTTAGGTTATGACACAGCATTAAACACGGTAGTTGAAGCTATCGATAAAATAAGAGATACAGCAAGTTCACATAACAGATTGTTTTTTATTGAAGTTATGGGAAGAGATGCTGGTCACATTGCGTTAAACGTAGGGATTGGCGCAGGAGCAGAGGAAATTTTAATTCCTGAAGAAGATTTAGGATTAGAGCGTCTACTAGAATCGTTGCGTCGCAGTAAAAAAACAGGAAAGTCTTCAAGTATTGTTATAGTTGCTGAAGGTGATAAAATAGGTAAAAATGTTTTTGAGCTTAAAGATTATGTAGAAGAGAATATGATAGAGTACGATGTGCGCGTCTCTGTTTTAGGACACATGCAACGAGGTGGTTCGCCATCTTGTTTTGATCGTGTTTTAGCGAGTAGAATGGGCGTAAAAGCTGTAGAGTGCTTACTAGACGGTGACACTAATTTAATGGTTGGTTTATTAAGCGATAAAATTGCAGTAACACCTCTAGATCAAGCAGTCAAAGGTAAATCAGATATTAATATGGAACTTTTAAGAGTTTCTGATATTATGTCAACTTAACAGTAGTGCACATAATTAAATACTAATAAAAATAAATAAATAAATAAGTAATATGTCAAATTTGAAATTAGGAATTAACGGTTTTGGAAGAATAGGTAGAATCGTATTTAGAGCAACAGTAAAACGTGATGATGTCGAGGTAGTTGCAATTAACGATTTGTTAGATGTAGAACATTTAGCATACCTATTAAAATATGATTCTGTTCATGGAAATTTTGACGGGACAGTTGAGGTTAAAGACGGTCATTTAGTGGTTGATGGTAAAACAGTAAGAATTACTGCAGAGAGAGATCCTAAAAATTTAAAATGGAATGAAGTTGAAGTAGATGTTGTTGCAGAATGCACAGGTATTTTCACGTCGCTAGAAACAGCAGATTATCATATTCAGGCAGGCGCTAAGAAAGTTGTTATTTCTGCACCAAGTAAAGATGTACCAATGTTTGTTATGGGTGTGAATGATAATGAATTAACAGGTGATCATACTATCGTTTCTAACGCATCTTGTACGACTAACTGTTTAGCGCCAATAGCAAAAGTTATTGATGATAACTTCGGATTAGAAGAAGCGTTAATGACAACTATTCACGCAAGTACAGCAACACAACTAACTGTTGATGGACCATCTCCAAAAAATTACAGAATGGGACGCTCAGCTATTTTAAATATTATTCCTTCGTCTACAGGAGCAGCAGTCGCTGTTGGTAAAGTGATTCCGAAGTTAAACGGAAAATTAACTGGTATGGCATTTCGTGTACCAACTGCAGATGTATCTGTAGTAGATTTAACAGTTAAAACAACAAAAGAAACATCATTAGAAGAAATCAAGGCAGCTTTCAAGAAAGCATCTGAA
>JAWUWM010000075.1:0-11061 GCA_034111845.1 Psychroserpens sp.
TAATATTTACCAATTCCAAATTCCTCAATATATGGTCGACATAACATTCCGTTATCTCCCCAAATTTTTATTCTTTTTCGAGATTCCGAACCTTTATATTTTTTAATTATTTCAACTATTATCGAATATGGGAATTTTTCATTTTGATGTTCCAAATAATCAGTGTATTCAATAACTTTAATAAGTGCTACAAATTCTTGATTATCAGAAACTGCTCCGAATCTGCAGTCCCAATTGCATTCGCAAGAACACGCAAAAGATTGGATTGAAAACAATAAGGTAAATATTATAAGAATTTTTTTCATTCAGTTTTATATTTTGCTCTTATGTCAGCATAGTAATCATATTCTTTATCGAGTAAACTTTCCTCAAATTTATATTTTAGATATTCCATACCCAATTCAACCAGAGAAACTGTCATTTTTCCTTTTTGGAAGTTGTCAATCGCTTTTTTATGAAATGCACAAAATATACCCCAAACCATTAATTTTATAAAATCAGATTGATTTTCAGTTTTCAATTCCGCATCGTTCCACGATTCCGATAATGTTTTGAAATTTCCGCCACCTTTTACAATATTTTTTCCGTCCGAAATATCAATTTCAGATGGATAATATTTAATTGTTAGATTATAAACTTCCTTAAATGTCAATTTTTTACGGGTTTTGGTTAATTATGCACAACGTTAGGTATATAGAAAGTGGCGTGTTTGTGCACGAGGATTTTCCGAAGGAAAATCAGAAGCAAGCAAACGGGTAACTCACATTGGTTAAGGTAAAACTAGCTATTTTTTATATACTTTGTTGTGTACAGTGTTTGTTTTTAGTTCACTACTTTGCTTTTTTGCATTATGGGAGCGTTAGTTATTCGTAACATTTTTTTGTTTTTAAAAGACGAGTTAGCTTTACTGAAAGACAATCCGACGCAACAGTTGTGCGTTTTGCTCGTCAGAATTCGGTTGAGTCGTAAATCCGTAGCGTTTTGCTCCGTTCCGCTTTTAAATCCGTTTATAAACCGCTGTTGTACGTAATACTTGCGTGTCAATTTTTTTGATAAAAATTAATGCTTTTACGTTTGAGTTTTAGATAATTTGTTTTTTTTTGAGCCGAGTGAGCCATTGTACACAACAATGGTATATATAACATATGTTGTATATATCTTTTATATAATTCTAAGAATCAAGAGGGTTCTTTATTTTCTTAAATGTAGTCATCGCAACATGGGTGTAAATTTCTGTCGTTTTCGACGAACTGTGACCTAATAAAACTTGAATTTGCCTCAAATCAACACCGTCTTCTAAAAGGTGCGTTGCAAAACTATGTCTTAGCATATGTGGTGTTACAGTAACTTGTATACCTGCTTTTTTTGCCGCATTTGTTACTATTTTACCAATACTTTGTCCAGAGTATTGTTGTCCATAGACCCCTTCAATAATGTATTTTTTAGGTTTCCACTGTTTGTAGTAATCTCGTAAATCATTTAATAATGTATGTGAAAGTATGGTATAGCGATCCTTTTTCCCCTTTGCTGCTTCAATGAGTAGTAACATCCTTTTACTGTCAATATCTGTTATTTTTAAATTAACTAATTCGTTTCTTCGCATTCCAGAAGAGTACAGAAGACCTACAATGCATTTGTGCTTCAAATTATTTGTGTGCGCTATAATTTGTAAAATATCTTGTTTTGAAAGAACCTTTGGTAATTTTTTTTCCTTTCGAGGGCGCTCTATTTGATAAAATCGATTTGGCATACCTAGCACAGACTCGTAATAGAATTTGATACTGTTAATAGCTATATTTATATAAGAATCAGATTTGTTTTCTTGAATTAATTTAAGGATATACTGTCTAACATCATTTTCATTAATTTGTATTAGTTCTTTAGTATTGTGGTAGTTTATGAATGTTTCAAAGGCAAGGATATATGATTTTACAGTGCTATTAGCATACTTTTTTAATTGTAACCTATCTAAATAAGCAGTAGGACAATGTCGGTAGTTTTTTGGTAGAGTTCTTTTTCTAAACCAAGTAATATCTATGGGTTCATTATTATTGTTTAATGGTTTTTTATCAAAAAAGTAATTGCAGTTAACCCAAACAACACCACTAAATATTTCGAAAATTTTGTTAATATTTTCTTTTGAGTTTAAAATATAAGCCATGTTAAACTCAGTACTCCATTTGACGTCTGGTAACCCTTTAACAAGTGCTTGGATAATTTTGTCTGTGTTGAATTGTAGCCCGACGTATCTTTTACCCTTAATTAAAAGATGTTTTAAAGTAACACTCCTTCCCTTTTCCATAAAGTGATTTTATGCAAATTACTGGATATAAATGATTTAATCGTATCTTATGCGAATAGGATGCGTATAATATGCGTTTAACTTAAATATTATGAGATTTCACAAAGAATGTATGCATTGTAAAAAGCTGTTAGTAGGTCGAACTGATAAAAAATTTTGTGACCCACAATGTAAGAGCGGCTATCAATATCAGCGGGCAAAAGAACAGCCAGAGCGGTTTTTTGATAAGGTAGAGAACCAGTTGAAGCTTAATCGTAAAATTTTAAAGGAGTATAATAAAGGAGGTAAAGTTACAGTACGGGTTAAACATTTAAATGAAAACGGTTTTAATCCTAATTTTTTCACGCACTATTGGAAGAATAATAAAGGTGACGTTTATTTATTCGCATATGAGTATGGGTTTCTTAGAAAAGTAGAACATAATGTCGATAAGTATATTCTAATAAAATGGCAGGACTATATGCAAAAAAATATACCTCCAGATTAATATATTGTGCAATCACGTCAACAACATTATGAACTTAGTTTTTTTGCAAAGTGGCAGTTTGAACACCCAATGTTTCTAGTTTTAGAATCAATGTTTTTAATAACTAATGGTAAATTAAAATAGACCCTAATCTAAGACAATCTTAATCCTATTAAGAGCCTCAGAAAGACCACTAAATTTAAAGTCCGTTCTTGCAATAATACTTCGTGATACAATACACTCAGATTGTATATAAGCGACTTGCATTTTTGAGGCAAGTGCAGCATTTAAACCGGTTTCACTATCTTCAAAAATCAATACATCTTTATGCTGAGATGTATTTATATTTAGCTCCTTTGCGAGTTTTAAATAAGGTTCAGGATCTGGTTTTGGATTCGAGTAATCTTCATAACCATATACCACGGAAACTTTAAAGCCCCAGTGCTCAAGACATTTTTTAATGAAAAACTTACTAGCATTACTTGCAATACCAAAAGGTATATTATGAGTTTTTAACACGTCAAATAATTCTCTAACCTTAGGAAAGAACTCAATTTTATGTGCATTTTCCTCCAAATACTTATTTTTTGCTTTCAATACTAATTTGTGCTGATCCTCTTGATCGTGATAAGCACAGATTATTCTAGAAATCTTAGCAGTAGATAACCCTGAAATCTGGTATTCAGAAAGGGGCTTCAATTCAATACCTAAAATAGTGGAAGCTGCAAAGTTCCAAGACTCGGCATGTACGGTTTTACTGTTAGCAATAACACCATCAAAGTCAAATAAGACTGCTTCTAATTTCATATCGTACTGCGGTTATTTAAAGATGCTGGCTAGATAATTATTCAAAAATTTGTTTGTAGGATCCATAGAACGACGTAACAATTTGAAATCTGTCCATTTTGGATAAATCTCAGAAAATTCTTGGTCTTTGGCAGCAAAACGTTTTCCCCAATGCGGTCGTCCGCCATATTTTAAGAAAATATCTTCAACCGTTTTAAAGGCCTCGTAGCTATCTGCTGACGACGCATCTCTGTTCACACAGCCCATGGTTACCGTAGTTCTATTATAAGCATTACTCAACCAAGATTGGTCGCTATCTACAAATCTAATATCCATTGGGATATGAATAAAAGATTTATTTTTAAAACTATTAACTGTGGTTTTAAGCTCTTTAAATAATTTCGGAAAATCTTCTAAATCGATCGACCACTCAGCTAATTCTAAGGTTGATCCTCGAGATTTTGTAACGGTTGCTTGATACAAGCTTCCTTTATGCTCTTTCTTACTTGTGAAGAAACGACGGTATAAAATCTTATTGGCAAAATAGATAGACCAAGGAGCAAATTTACTGTACTTATAAAGCAATTTGGATATCTTCCTTCTGTGCTTTAAATGTTTTGGACCCAAATTCTCTACAACTTGTTTGTCTTCTTGTATTTTACATCCCTTTATGATATAGCCAGATCCCGTATGAGGAAGCCATAATATTCTTAAGAAATCATTAGTCGCTAAATTATGTTTTAACTGTTTTAGCCAAACGTCATCCTTTTCAGGCTGCTCTGTAATATGAAGTGTGTAATTATCAACGCATTGTAGTGTGATGGTAGAAAATGCACCAATTAAACCTAAAGAAACTCTAATAGCATCCATTAAATAATCGCCTTCTTTGATAGTTTTAATAGTACCATCGGCACATATTAAACGACATTCAGGCATATAAGATGCTAGTAAATTACCATTCGTTCCGTGAGTACCTGTTGCAATGGCGCCACCAATAGTTATCGTATTGATGTCAGGAAGGCAAGGCAAGCACCAGTTTTCTGATTCGATTAATTCTATCAAATCTTTCAATTTCATACCTGCTTCAACTGTGATTTGTTTTTTATCACGATTTATTGTGAGTAACTTGTCATAGTTTTCAATAGTAATCAAGGTGTCAGTTCCCGCACAAATATCAGAAGATGACTGTTTAGTACCATAGAATCTTATATTGTCAGACTCCTTAATTATAGCAGCAAATTGTTCTTCAGATTCAATGTCATGAATGATTTTATAATCGTGTTGGATGTTCTCGTTCCAACTCACCCAAAGTTTTTTATTTAGCATGTTCGTTATTTAAAAAAGCAAAATTAATTAATTAAAATCACGTTGATTAATACAATTCAGTTAATCCTTAATACATATTGGTTTTAAATAACAACTATAATTTCAGTGACATTATAGGTATTAACACGAATAGGATAGCACACTATTAATTGGCTTGAGATCTATTGTTAATCATGATGATAACGAATTGGTTTATCCATAAATCTATAATTTATGGTTTGTATTAATACGTTTGAAGAAGAATTGTGTCTGAGCAGTATACTAGTGATTGGTCATGAGTTGATTTTATTACAGAGCGGTATGTCGACGAGAAATTAAATCCATGATTTCAAGTGGTCATGATTGGTGGTCTAGGAGGTAAAACTTTTTTTTATTACATAAGATGTATGCTTTAAGTAATCAATAAACAGAGTTTGTTTCTCCTGTAATAATAGCTTCGGAAATTTTATAACTAGAAAACTGTTACCATTATTACTTATAGAAAGGATCGAAATCTTATCTTGAGCGCATTGTAAATACAGACTTTTTTATACTTTTGAATTTATGATAAATAACTTCGAAAATGAGTTCTTCGGAATAGGCATCCAAAACGGAAAAACACCAGAAAATCTTGGCGTACTTTGGCGCTCTGCGCAAAACTTGGGGGCAAGTTTTATTTTTACCATCGGTAATCGGTATGCTAAACAAGCAAGTGATACCCATAATGCAGTAAAATCAATGCCTTATTTTCATTACGACACATTTAATGATTTTTTTAACAACTTACCCAAAGGCGCTCGTATTGTTGGCGTAGAATTAACTAATAAAGCAGAGGGTTTAGAAACCTTCCATCATCCGCGACGTTGCGTCTATTTATTGGGAGCAGAAGATCACGGTCTCACAGCACAAGCTATTGAAAAAAGCCATTTTTTGATTAAATTTAAATCAGAGTTGAGTCTTAATGTTTCCGTAGCAGGAAGTATTGTGATGTATGATAGAGGGATAAACAAACCAAGGTCGTAACTTTGTCGCCTATATAATAAAGAGATAATGAGTCATAAAGCAGGTTTTGTAAATATTATTGGTAATCCAAATGTGGGGAAATCTACCTTAATGAATGCGTTCATTGGAGAGAAATTATCTATTATCACCTCTAAAGCGCAAACGACAAGGCATCGTATTTTAGGTATTGTTAATGGCGAAGATTTTCAGGTGATCTTAAGTGATACCCCAGGAATCATTAAGCCAGCGTATCAACTTCAGGAATCTATGATGGATTTTGTAAAATCGGCTTTTGATGATGCAGATGTGTTAATTTACATGGTAGAAATTGGAGAGCAAGAATTAAAAGATGAAGCGTTTTTTAAGAGAATTACTCATTCTAAAATTCCAGTTTTACTGCTTTTAAATAAAATTGATAAGTCAGATCAAGGGCAACTAGAATCTCAAGTAGCACTGTGGTCTGCTAAAGTACCAAATGCTGAGATATTTCCAATTTCTGCATTAGAAGGATTTAATGTTAAAGAAGTGTTTGGTAGAATTCTTGAGTTACTTCCAGAATCTCCAGCTTTTTACCCTAAAGATCAATTAACAGATAAGCCAGAACGATTTTTTGTTAACGAAATCATTAGAGAGAAAATCTTAATGTTTTATAAAAAGGAAATTCCTTATGCGGTAGAAATTGATACCGAAGAGTTTTTTGAGGAAGATTTGATTATTAGAATGCGTTCCATAATTATGGTAGAGCGTGAGACTCAAAAAGGAATAATTATTGGCCATAAAGGAAGTGCGTTAAAACGTGTGGGTGTTGAAGCTAGAAAAGATTTAGAGAAATTCTTTGGGAAACAAGTACATCTAGAACTCTATGTAAAGGTGAATAAGAATTGGAGAAGCAACCAGCGCCAATTGAAACGTTTTGGATATAATCAGTAAAATTAGTATTTAGTTTTCAAGAAGTCTTCTCAACCCTCTTCATGAATCCCACTAACGCTCAGGGTATCTCTCATAAAATGATGTAATTTATGTGTTTGAGGTAGTCTTGTTTTAGTGTCTAAGCGTCCACCAAAATATAATACCAACCATATTACAATCATAACAAGAGTTAAAAACAGGGGTATGGCATAACTCACCCCTAAAGACCAATTCACATAAGACCATATTCCACAGCCAATTAATAATAAAGCGACCACAATGGAAAACATAAATAGTGTCCATACCGTTGGGTTAGGTCCAGAGAGGCCAAGAATTAGGCTTCAATTACTGTGAGCGGTTTTACTTTTGCTTTTATTTCTTTTGGTTTACACTCTTCTAGTAGTTATAAGTCAAATGCTGCTTTTAGTAAAGTAGCGTTTTCAATAGATTTTAAATCAATATTAATAGCATTTCTATTCCAGTAGCGGCAGCGCTTTTGGTCTATAGATACACACATCTAAACCTCTAGTGGAAATGTTTTTAGAATAATTTACGGCTAAAAGCGATGGCTTAGTTTTGTTTTCTCAAAGAGAAAAACATCTTGTTTATCTTAAATAAAGTCCATATAAGCTTAAGCCATTATAGAAAGTAGTTAAAAAATAAAAATGAATAGTTTTTTCTATTCGGTTAAAATAGTTCTAAAGCTTTTATGGGTGTTTTATAATAAATCATAGAAGATCCTATGCGGATAACTTGTTTTTTTTTAGCCAGTTTAAAATAAAATCCACCTTTTAAGGTTACTAAATTAATTGACAAAAGTATACCTATTAATAGATCTCTAGTTACATATATTTGTGCCAAATGGTAAATAACTCACGGACGACTTTAGGAAGTACCTGTTATTTGTTTTACCATGTTGCCAGGTTTTATACCAAATCGTTTTAAGAATACTTTTCTAAAATAAGGAGCACTACTTATACCTATTTCGGTCATTACTTCATTAAGAGTTTCAAATCTATGAGTTTTAATTAGTTCGTAGGCTTTTAATAATCGTAATTCAAGAATTATTTTTACTGGGGAGAGTCCTGTTTTTGAATGGACCTCCTTGTAGAGCTTGCTTTTACTAAAATTACTAAGTTGTGAAAGTTGTTCCACATTAAATTCAGAGTTTTGTAGATTGTCTAGAATTATCGTATTAATATTATTCATTAATTTATAACAGTCTCCTTCAAAATCTAAAGCGTCACCTTGGAGGTTAAATAGGTTTTCTTTATTGATCTTAGTTTTTAGTAAAAGTTGAACTCTTGCTATGATTTCTATATCATGAAATGGTTTTATAATATATTCCGTGATGCCTAGACTAGTACGTTCTTTATTTTTATAATCTATTGGTGAAGACGTCAACATGAGATATGGGATATCTTTAAAATCATCTAATTTGTTGAGTGCTGCTTTAAATTCAAATCCATCCAAGACTGGCATTCTAAGATCTGATATGATAATATCGAACTTTTCTTCTTTTAATTTATAAAGCCCATCTTGTCCATTATATACTATAGTAGACGATACTATAGAGGAAAGTACCTCTGCAGTAAATAGTCCCATATCTTTATTGTCTTCCAGAATTAGAGCTTTTGGAAGATTACTCGTTTTCTTTTCTTGAGCAATTTCTTTGAATTTAATATTAATAGCCGTAAAATCACTTTTTTCTTCATGGGTGTAAAGGTCAGTGCCTTCAGTTTTCAAAGGAATGCGCACTTCAAATACAGTTCCTACATCTTCCTTACTTTGTAAAGTGATTTCTCCATTCCACGTGCTGATTAAATTTTTTACTAGTGACAACCCAATACCAAAACCACCTTGATTGGTATGTTTACCCGATTGATAAAAGCGATTAAAAACTTTTTTTTGTTCCTTCTTGGGAATACCTACACCTTCGTCTTCAACTCTTAAATAAAAAAAATCTTTTTCTAAATTGGCCGTTATATATACGCTGCCTCCCAATTTAGAGAATTTTATAGCATTGGTTATAAGATTGTTTAACACTTTTTCAAGTTTATCATAATCAAAAGAAATGTTAGTATCATTATCCCGAATATTAGATTTAAAGTATAGCTTGATTTTGTGTAATTCTGCAATTCCTAAAAAGGACTCAATATTTGTAAAAATAAATTTCAGCATGTTTTTGCTACTGAGGTTTTGTACCTCTTGGAGGTGGTTTATGTTTTGGTTTCTTAATACTGTTAGAAAATCGTTAAGTGTACTAATGAGTTCATTACCATTTTTTATACCAATATCTGCATAGGCCGCAACTTGATTTGGTTGCAAGTTTCTTGACTTAATTAAGTCTAAGTATCCAATAATGACGGCAATGGGTGTTCTGAATTCATGAGATAGATTTTCAATAAAATTATTTTTTAATGTGGACACCTTTTTATTATAGCGTAATGCAATTTTGGTTTTTAAGTTTTTCTGTTCTAGGTAGAAGTATATGAATATACCTAGCATGATAAGTAAGATAAATAGAATTACCCCACCAAATATTAATTTCTGATTTTTTTGTCGTGAATCATACTGCTGTTGAATATGTAATGCTTGTAACCTACTAAGTTCTTCATCTTTTTTAAGATTGTAATTTAATATGGAGGTTTGTTTCTTTCCTTCTACTTGTCTGATAGAATCATTTAATTCTAAATAGTTTTCAATTTCTATTGTGGCTTTAACTAAATCTCCAATTTTTTTATAAACAAAGTATTTAGTTTTTGAATTTTTTAATTTAGTAGGTATTCGTATATGCTCTAATCCTTCTAATTCTTTAAAGTAAAATAAAGCTTTTTTATAGTCCTTCTTTTGGTAGTAGTTTTCTGCGAGTATCGAGTTTTTTGCTGCAGCATCACGTGCATTTATTTTGTTTTTTTTAGCAGGGTATGCCTTGTGTATATTGCTAATTGCTAAATCATAATTACCCATTAGACTGTTGGTTTTACTAAGTCTTGAAAAATATATTCTTTTAAAAGGGGGTAGTTCTTTAAAAAGAGCGGTGTCTAATTTTATTAAATAGTCTAATGAAGCTTGTTCTTCATTCTCCAACATAAGAAGCCGCGATTTAATGATGCCAAATAGGAATTTGTGACGTGGTGAAAAGTCACTTTCATTTTTACTATTTAAAATAGTCATAATATCTTTAGCATATTCTATAGATTCCGCTTCCAAATAAAAATTAACTATTTGTAATAATATTAATATTTGTTGATCATGATCGCCTATTTCTTTATAGTACTGTAACGCTTTATCTACCAATTCTAAGCCTTTACCATAGTTTAGGTTATTAAGTTCTAGGTACCCTGTCACATAGTTCGTTTTGGCAAGTATTTCTGGGTTCTTTGTGAATTTTGTTATAAGGTTGCTGTAGTATTTACTAGAATCAATAGCTGCTTTTGCGCCATGCATACGCAATAAAACAAGCCAAGAATTATCTCTGATAACAATTAAGGACTTATAATTTGTTTCATTGTTTTTTAGATTAATAGTCTTTAATATAATATGCGCTCTTTTACAGTTAGTATCGCTAGACGTCAGGTTAGCTTGATTCATCATTATTTTGTACATCTTTTTTGCCTCAAGAGTGTCTATGCTCGTTTGGTATTCTTGTCCAAATGTGAAAAGATATCCATATAAAATAAAAATATAATGTAATCGCATATCAGTTTTTATTAATGTCAAAGCAAATTACAAAAAAATAAATCAGATAATATTGTTTAATAAAGTTTAGTGAATAAGAGCCTGTTATTAACCTGTTAGAGACCGTTAAAAGTAGTGCGAGCCCTTAAGATATCATTTACAGACTATAGTGATTTTTCTTTCTTAGTAACTTTGTACTTGGCTGTTGTTGGACTTCTCTTTTTTAGTTAAATTCAAGTAAATAAAGCGTAGTTCTTTTTTGCTAAAGTCATTAAGTAAAATATTATGATGACATGTTTTAATTTGATTGAATATGTAGTGTCACGTATTATTAAGATTACAGATTTTCTTCGGGTCCTAAATTAAAATTGAATAAAAATTAAAATAGATTTTATAAATAAACAAACCTCAAATATAATTAAAAAATGAAAAAATTATTACTTTTTGTATTCTCGCTTGTTTTGGCTATTAGTGTTCACTCTCAAGTGGGTATTGGTACGCCTTTACCTAATAATTCGTCACAGTTGGATGTTGTAGCGAGTAGTAAGGGGATATTAATTCCACGTATTTCGCTTACGAGTGAGACCGACTTCACGACCATTACATCGGG
>JAWUWM010000076.1:0-29416 GCA_034111845.1 Psychroserpens sp.
TAATCCAGATGGAACAGGAACATTTACAGTAGAGTTAGAAGTGTTAGATGCAGGAGATGCAGGTAGCATTTTTGATGATGGAACAAATACGTTTGCAGTAGTGGCAGGAACAAATACACTTGGAACTTATAATAATGGAGATTCAGTAACTATAGAGTTAATCGCTTTAGATGAAGATTGTAGTTCTACAGTAGGAACATTTGAATTTACATGTCCAGAACCAGCACCAGAAAACGATGATGCTGCAAATGCAATTAATTTACCAGTAGGTGATACGGTTTGCGAAACTTTAGTAGCAGGTACTAATATTGGAGCGACAGACTCTATTAAGAATGATAACGAGGCAAGTTGTTCGTCTTCTGATCCAGCAGGTAATGTTTGGTTTAAAGTTGTAGTTCCTAGTTCAGGAGACTTAATTATCGAGACTTCAGCTTCAGTAACAGATCCTATAATCACTGATACGGTTATGGAGGTTTATTCTGGTGCATCAGGATCATTAGTTGAATTAGCTTGTAATGATGATATTGGAGGAGGAGTTTTCTTATCTACTATTTCTCTAACAGGATTAACTCCAGGTGATGTGCTTTTAGTTCGCGTATGGGAATGGGAAGATAATTTTAAAGGAAACTTTAATATTTGCGCTTGGTCACCAACAACATGGAGCCTAGATGATAATACATTTGACGGTTTTACATACTATCCAAATCCAGTTAAAGATGTATTAACGCTAGAATCTCCTATGGCAATTTATAACATAGAGGTGTTTAATATTGTAGGACAACGTATTGTAGCTGCAAAAGGTGGGAATACAATCCAAAATATTGATATGTCTAATGTGCAAGCTGGTGCTTACTTTGTGAAAGTTTCAATTGGGAATCAAATCAAAATACTTAGAGTTATTAAGGAGTAGTAATCTTAAAATGTAATCAATAAAAAAGGTCTTGTTTTTACAAGGCCTTTTTTATTGATGGATATTTAAATCATGATCAATTCGAAAGCTTAGGTTGAGGCTTGATTGTAATATAAAAAAAATAGGCTTTTAATCGGTATTAAGTGATTTTTATCGATTATACGATTTTGATTATAATATATATAAGAATTATTACAGTTTTAAGAATTAAATAATCAAATAACTAAATATGAAAAAAATTACTTTATTACTTATTGCAATTGTTACTTTATGTTTTAGCTTCTCTGCTGTGGCACAATGTGACTACACTTTAGAAATGAACGATTCCTTTGGAGATGGATGGAATGGTGGTACTATTGATGTGTTAGTGGATGGCATGGTTGTTATAGATGAAGCAACATTTACTACTGGTGCACAAGCAACAATCTCATTCACAGTGAGTGATGGACAAGATGTAACAACTGTTCATTCTTTAGATGGGAACTATCCTGGTGAAATGTCTTATAGGGTTTTAGATGCCTTGGGAGTAGGAGTTGGAACTGGTGACCCTACGGCAGATATTACTGCTGGAACTATAGCTGTTCTTTGTCCAACATGTTCAATTCCTGCTGTTACATACAATGTAGTATCAAATTGCCCAGTGGATAATGGCTTCTCAATAGAAGTTGTTATTTCTGATATAGGAAGTGCATCTGGAGTTACTATATCAGATGATCAGGCTACTGCTGTAAGCGCAGGTTTAGCTGCCGGAACATACAGTTACGGTTCTTATGTTAATGCTATCGATGTGGTAATATCTGTTACAAATGAAGATGACGGTTCATGTACAACATCTAGTTCTGTATTGACATTTTCTAATGAATGTCCTCCAGCAAATGATAATTTTGTTGATGCTATCGCAATTTCTGCTGGAACTACAGTAGCTGGAACTACTTTAGGTGCAACTATAGATGAAGATGATGCTCCTGACGGAACAGCTGCTGATTTGGATACTGCAAATGTATGGTACTCTTATACAGGGTCTGGTGTTGCTGAAGATGTTACATTATCAACTTGTGGTGTTGTAAACACTGATTATGATACTGAAGCATTAATATACACAGGTACTTCTGGTAACTTAATTTATGTTGCTGAAGGATATGATGAATGTGGTGGTTCTGCTGAAGGATATCATTTTGAAACTACTTTCACATCTGACGGTACATCAACATACTGGATTTCTATGTCTGGATTTAATGGTGCTGAAGGTAATTTTGAAATTGTTGTTTCTGCTGCTACATTAAGTACAGATACATTTGAAAACGAAAATGCATTTACTTATTTCCCAAACCCAGTTAAAAATGAGTTAACATTGAATGCTCAAAAGGATATTCAAAATGTAGCTGTATATAACATGTTAGGTCAAGAAGTTATCAGAACTGCTCCTAATACTGTGAACAGTACAGTTAACATGAATGAATTAAGTCAAGGTGCTTACTTTGTAAAAGTTACAATTGGTAATGTTACAGAAACAATAAGAGTTATTAAGCAATAAGCTTAGTATACATAGTTTTTCAAAAGCCACTCTCTTTAGAGTGGCTTTTGTATTTAGAATAGACGTCCTAAATAGTGCGTGATTTTATTATCTTATATAGTATAAACCAAAGTCATCATTAAGATGATGCTACTACATAAGATTATGCGAACTAAACAATAAGGCTATTTAGTGATTTAACGAAACCTGTAACACTAAAAAATCTTTATTATGACTGAGGTTTTAGTAATATGGGGTGAGTGATGCGGTTAGGGAAGCGTTTGTTGATAATCAATAGTTTTACAATATGTTTTTGGAAGCCGATGTTGCAACATCGGCTTTTTTTCGTTTTATTATTTTTTATGTCATACTTCACACTCTAAATTACTGCCTATAAGTACTCTGAAATTAAGAGTCGCATAATCCAGATATGATAAGAGGGATTGTTTTTCTCCTTTATAAATTAGGTAATCGCTTGGAAATGCATTTTCAGGTAATTGAATATAACTTTTGACGATAATTCTTCTAACCTATTACTCGCACCGAAATATATTTTGCTAGCCAAGTTTTTTGTTTCTTGATTATGAGTGCATTAAGGTTAAATTAATTATTTGAAAAAGAAGATTAAGCGTTGGTGCGTATTTTATCGTTAATAATTACTTTTAAACGATTATGCTAATTTTATAAAAAAAAGTAGAGGATTTATTATATTTTTAATAGTTAATTAACTAAAAAAACTTTTTTTATGAAAAAAATTACTTTATTATTTATGTCTTTTCTTATGACTGGCTTTATGTGGGCGCAGTGTGTAAAAGATAACAATTTCGCGAATTTAGCACTTGCTAATACAGGTGTTTTTGAAGTGATTGCTGGTAATCAGTGGTCAACAGAACATAGTGAAGTTACTGGCTTTATTGATGGTGATGTCTACACAATTGTAATTCAATTAAATTCTGATGGAACTCAAAAATTTGTAACGGTATCTGATTTAGCTGATGATGCTGCTATTATAGGTTTTGGTCAATCTCCATTCACATTTACTGCAACTGCTGTTTCCGATTTAAAATTAAGTTGGTCTGATGATGCTGGTCCTGCCTGTGGCGGTACTATGTCGTCTCATACAACGGCTGTAGCGAATGATACAGCAGCATTAGACGCTTGTCCTGGTACAGTTGATTTTGCAGCTGAGGCAATCACAGATACTAGTGCAGATTTAACTTGGTTAGAGCCAGGTGCTGTATCAGTGTCTTACAATGTGGAAGTTTATGTAACAGGTGAGAGTGCTGCTAACGGTGATACAGCTGTTTTTGCTGATCCTGCTGTAGTTGGTGCTTCAGTAAGTGTTTCAGGTTTACTAGAATTAACTGGTTATGATGCATTTATTACAACGACTTGTAGTGGCGCAACAACAACTAGTGATTTAGTAGGTCCTATTGCATTTACAACGACTGCATCATGTTCTGATGCTTCTAATGTTGCAACTGCTAATGCAACTGAGACTACTTTAGATGTGACTTGGACAGCTGGTACTGGAAATGACTCTGCTTTGGTAGAGGTTTATGTTGCTGGTGAAAGTGCTGCAAACGGTGATACTGCTGCATATTCAAATGCTGCTGCAACTGGTGGATTAGATGCAGCAACAGGATTATCTCCTGATACTGCTTACGATGTTTTTGTAACTGGCCAATGTGGAGCAACTGCTACTGCAATTCAAGGACCAGTTTCAGCCGTAACTTCAGCTGCACCTGCTGTTTGTAGTGGTACGTTTTTAGATTCAGGAGGGACTGTTACAGGTTACTCAGCTAATGAATCAACAGCAACTACTATCCTTCCAGATATTGCAGGTGAAGCAGTGACTATTACATTTACGTACGTAGATATAGAAACTACTACTGGAACAGGTTCTCAAGATGGATGTTGGGATTATTTAACTATTTACAATGGTCCTGATAACACATTCCCAGTATTAGCAGCAACGTTATGTGGTGAAGAGAGTGGAGATATGGATGTTTCGGGAACTGCAACAAGTGTACTTTCTATAGGTGACGCTTATACGTCTACAGATCCTTCAGGTGCATTAACTATAGAGTTTAATTCAGATGGTTCTGTTCAAGAAACTGGATGGATTGCTGATGTTACTTGTGCTACTTTAAGTACTAATTCTTTTGATAATGAAGCTGCTTTTACTTATTCCCCTAATCCTGTTAAAAATAAATTAACATTGAATGCTCAAAAAGATATTCAAAATATAGTTGTTTTAAACATGTTAGGTCAAGAAGTTTTTAGAACAGCTCCTAATACCGTTGACAGTACTATTAATATGAATGAATTAAGTCAAGGGGCTTATTTTGTTAAAGTTACTATTGATAATATTACAGAAACAATTAGAGTGATTAAGCAATAAGCTAACTTTAAATAGTTTTTCAAAAGCCACCTTATAGGTGGCTTTTGTTTTTTCTTTACTTACATTTGTAGTGCATGAATACATTACATTTTTCATTTATAGTTCCTGTGTATAATAGGCCAGACGAAGTCGAAGAGCTTTTAAAAAGTTTTCTAAATTTAGAAGGACATTGTACTTTTGAAATTGTTATAGTTGAGGATGGATCAACTATAGATTGTAAATTTGTAATTGATAAATTCTCATCTAATTTAGATATATCATACTATTTAAAAATCAACTCAGGTCCTGGTAATTCTAGAAATTATGGGATGTCTAAGGCTAAAGGTGATTACTTTATTATTTTAGATTCAGATTGTTTATTACCAAAACAGTATTTAACTACAGTTAATACATACTTGTTTTCTAATTATATAGATTGTTTTGGAGGGCCAGATGCAGCTCATAATTCTTTTTCTAATCTTCAAAAGGCCATTAACTTTGCTATGACTTCTTTTATTACAACAGGAGGGATTAGGGGCGGAAAAATATCTGGTGATAAATTTCAACCACGAAGTTTTAATATGGGATTGTCAAAGAAAGCTTTTGAAGCTTCTGGAGGTTTTGGGTTGATTCATCCAGGTGAAGATCCAGACTTATCGATAAGGCTTAACAATCTTGGTTATGAAACTGTGTTGATTAAAGATGCTTTTGTCTATCATAAACGTCGTATCTCATGGGAAAAATTTTATCAGCAGGTTCATAAATTTGGTATGGTTAGGCCAATATTAAATAAGTGGCACCCAAAAACAAAACGCTTAACGTATTGGTTTCCATCGGTATTCTCGATAGGTTTTATAGCATCAATTTTAGTATTCTTATTAGGTTTTCAAGTGCCTTTGTTTCTCTACGGAAGTTACTTATTCTTAGCTTTTATAACATCATTGCTTGCAAATAAGAGTATAACCATAGCAATTCAATCTATATTGGCTATATTTATTCAATTCTTTGGGTATGGTTATGGTTTTCTTAAATCAACCTTAGCTATTGGTGTTTTAAATAAAGATCCTGAGAAGCACTTTCCGAAATTATTCTTTAAAGATGTTAACTAGCTTACAAACTAAATTAGTACGGTCATTAAAAAGCAAAAAACTTAACGTTTTTGGACTTTTCTTTTTGTTAGCCTTTTTGATTTTGGTAGTCACTAAATTATCAGAAACGTATGTGGAAACTATTCCATTTACGATTGCCTATAAGAATCTGCCAGATAGAAATGTTATTACGTTAGACAGTATTCCAAAGGTTAATGTAACAGTGTCTACACATGGGTTTAATTTACTGTCGTATTATTTTCAAGATCAAATTTATCAATTAGATGTTGAAAATAACGCATCTATGTATAACAGTAGTTATGTCTGGCTAGCCGAAAAAGGATCTTATGTTTTAAAAGAACAATTAGGTAATTCTGTTAAAATTGTTTCTGTTAAACCGGATACTTTGATTTTACCTTTTGGAACATTGAGTGTAAAACGAGTGCCGATAGTTTTAAAATCTAAAATTAATTTTGCCTCAGGTTATGATACTTTAGAAGCTATAGAAATGAAACCTGACTCAATTGATGTTATAGGTGCCGAAGAAGAGATTTATACTATTGATTTTGTAGAGACAAAATCTTTAATTCTGGAGAATATAAAACTTGATATTAATACCAATTTGGGATTAGAGTTTCCAGATGTTTACAAGCGATTAAAGCTTTCTCAAGAAACTATACAAATAAAGGCTACCGTAGAGAAATTTACAGAAGGTACGTTTGATATTCCTGTGACCATATTGAATTTGCCAAATGACGTAGAAATAAATTACTTTCCGAAGCATATAAAAGTATCTTATTATTTGAGTCTTAACGACTATAGAGCTGTAGAGCCCTCAGATTTTATAATACAATGCAACTACAATGAGGTGTTAAGGTCTGGAAATGAATACTTTAAACCCTATCTTATTGTGAATTCAGTTAAAGTAAAATCAGCTAGAATGAAACAAAACAAAGTTGAATATATAATTAAATGATAGTTGTAGGACTTACGGGAGGTATTGGTAGTGGTAAAACCACTGTGGCCAATTTTTTTAAAGCATTAGATGTACCAGTATATATAGCAGATGATGAAGCAAAGTTATTAATGACAAGATCTAAGGTTATTAAAAGGCAGCTAATTGCTTTGTTTGGTGATGAGGCTTACATCGAAAATGAACTTAATAAGCCGTTTTTAGCTTCCAAAATATTTAGTGATAAGGATTATCTAAAAAAGATGAATGCTATTATTCACCCAAAAGTAACATCTCATTTTAAGCGATGGCTTAAAAAGCAAAATTCTATTTATGTTATTAAAGAAGCTGCTATTATTTTCGAACATAATAAAGAGGCTCAATATAACTTTATAATTACTGTGACTGCCAATTTAGATGCTCGTATTAATCGAGTAATAAAAAGAGATAACTCGAGCAAATCTAAAATAGAATCCATCATAAAAAATCAGATGAGTGATAAAGAGAAAGTTGAAAAGTCTCATTTTGTAATCACGAATGATAACTTAGAGGATACTCAGGCTCAGGTATTAAAAACACATCAATCTATTTTAAAACAAATCTAAAAAATCAAAAATTAACATATTTGTTAAGGTAAGGTTAAACAGCTATCATTCTAAATGTTAAAATATTAAATTTGGTTGATGGGTAAAAAGGTATTCGTTTTGTTGGTAGTTTTAATGAGTTTATCGCTTATTGGAATTATTTTCGTTCAAGCATTCTTTATTAATAACGCATTAGAAAATGAAGAACAACGATTTACTTCAGATGTCATTCGTTCTCTTAGTTTAGTATCAAAAGCAATAGAAGATAAAGAACTTCTTAGTTATGATAAATTATACAAAGAAGTTACAAAAAATGGAAGACAACCAGATAGTAGTGAAATAAGAAGACTTTTGATTTTTGAATCTTTTAATGAAGAAACAAATCAATCGACACAATTTAAAAACACAATATCTGAAGAAAGTTTTAAAGTCCCATCATTGTTCTTTGACATTGGTACAGTTGGATCAGATAGTATAGATATTAAAAGATTTATAAGTCGTAGTGAGACTAATATTTTTGACGGTAGCTCTATTGACGGACAAATTAACCAGCAGCCTATTCAAACATCCAGAGATTACAGTACGATGGATAAAATAGGACAAATCTTTTATAAAAAGGATTATCGGTCAGTTTACAAAAATTATCCTGTTCATAAACGTATTTCAAATGAAGACGTTTTAGATTTATTAGAATCTCAGTTTGCTTTAAGCGGCATAGAAACTGCTTTTGAGTATGCTATTTATGATAAAGATTTATCTACAAAAATACGATCAGAAAATTTCGATTTAACACCAGAAACTACTATTGGTATTCCAGTTTTTTTGGATAATGAAAGTAGAAGTAGTTTTTCGTTGTATGTAGATTTTCCAGAGCGTAAAAAGTATTTGTTGTCAACTATTTTAAGCATGATAGTATTATCAATAGTCTTTACATCTATTATTGTCTTAGCGTACTCTAGTGCCATTTATCAATTGATAAAACAACGCCAGATTTCCCAGATTAAGACTGATTTTATTAATAATATGACTCATGAATTTAAAACGCCTATTGCTACTATCAATTTAGCAATTGATTCTATAAGAAATCCAAAAATAATAGGAGACCAAGAAAAAGTGATGCGTTATTTAACAATGATAAAGGACGAAAATAAACGGATGCATGCACAAGTTGAAAACGTATTGCGTATTTCTAAGTTGGAAAAAAACGAGCTTAATATAAGTAAGGAACGCATAGAGCTTAACGATTTAATTGAAGATGCTTTATCACATGTTGAGTTATTGGTAGAAGATCGAAATGGCTATGTTAAAACGCATTTAAATGCTGATAAGTCCTCTGTTTTAGCTAATGATACACACTTTACTAATGTGATTGTTAATATTTTGGATAATGCGATTAAATACAGTGATGACGAGCCTAAAATAGATGTTTACACAGAGAACGTAGGTAATAATATTCTAATTAGAATCGTAGATCAAGGTAACGGGATGTCTAAGCAAGTTCAAAAAAGAGTGTTTGAGAAATTTTATAGAGAGCACACAGGAAATGTACACAATGTAAAAGGTCACGGTTTAGGTCTGGCTTATGTGAAAAGAATAGTTGATGACCATCAGGGTCATATATCAGTAGAAAGCGAAAAAGGAAAAGGAAGCATATTTATAATAAAATTGCCATTAATATCTTAAAACTATGGAAGAACAAAATAAGAAAATACTTTTAGTTGAAGACGATCCAAATTTTGGAACTGTTTTAAAAGATTATTTAAATATGAACGATTATGATGTTGTTCATGCAAAAAACGGAATGGAAGGTTTCGAGAAATTCAAAAAGGACGATTATGATCTGTGTATTTTAGATGTCATGATGCCTTATAAAGATGGATTTACACTTGCAAAAGAAATTAGAGAGAAGAACACTGAGGTTCCAATTATTTTCTTGACAGCTAAAGCTATGAAGGAGGATGTTCTTAAAGGTTACAAAGTTGGTGCAGATGATTATTTAAATAAGCCATTTGATAGTGAAGTGCTTTTAATGAAAATTAAGGCTATTATACAGCGCAAAGCAACAGATACTATTGCAGATAGTAAACAATTTGAATTTAAAGTTGGAAGATTTGATTTAAATTCTAAACTACGTTTTTTAAAGTGCGATGGTAAGGATCCTATTAAATTATCACCAAAAGAAAACGAATTGTTACGCATGTTAGCACTTCATGAAAATGATTTGATGCCAAGAGAATTAGCATTGACAAAAATTTGGAGAGATGATAATTATTTTACATCTAGAAGTATGGATGTGTATATTGCCAAACTTAGAAAATATTTAAAATTAGATCCTAAAGTAGAAATATTAAACATACATGGAGAAGGTTTTAGATTAGTCGTTAACCAAGATGCTTAATCAAAATAATAGACATAAAAAAAGCCAATCATAATGATTGGCTTTTTTCTTAAAAAATATCGAAATATTAGATAACTTTTACGTTTACTGCGTTCAATCCTTTTTTTCCTTCTGTCAAATCGAATTCTACTGCATCTCCTTCTCTAACCTCATCGATTAAACCTGAAATGTGTACAAAGTGTTCTTTGTCATTTCCTTCTTCTGTAATAAATCCAAATCCTTTAGAATCGTTGAAGAATTTTACGGTACCTTTACTCATAATGTATATTGTATTATATTAAGCTGCAAATGTAGTATTAATTTATTGAAAACAAGTGTTTTTAACTTTTTATTTTAAAACAGCGGTTTATATTAAGTATTAATTTTCTTACTTATAGTTTTCTTAATGACTTCTAAGTCAGTTTTGTAATCAAACCAAATTGTTTTGTCATTCTTTCTAAACCATGTTAATTGACGTTTTGCAAAGCGTCTTGTGTTTTTCTTTATTTCTGAAATTGCAAAATCTAATGTCCATTGTTTTTCTAAGACGTTAAACAGTTCTTTGTAGCCAACAGTATTTAGTGCGTTTAAACTTTTTTTAGGAAGTAAAGTCTTAACCTCGTCCAATAAACCATCTGCCATCATGAGATCAACACGTCTATTAATACGATCATAAATAAGTTCTCTTTCTGCGGTTAGGCCTATTGTGATCGTTTCAAAATCCCTTTTTTTATCTTGCGAAGTTAAAAAAGATGTATATGGTAGTCCGCTTGATAGACAAACTTCTAGTGCTCTAATCAAACGTTGCGGATTATCAATCGCAATCGTACGATATGCTTTTGGATCCAATTCTTTTAGCTGAAATTGTAAACCTTCAAGTCCGTCCTTTTGAAACCTAGTATTGAGTTCGTCTCTAATAGCGTGATTCACTTTTGGAAGTTTGTCTAAGCCTTTAGTCACAGCATTAACATATAAACCAGAACCACCGACCATAATGATCACGTCATTCTTTTTATGTAGCTGTTTAAGTAAAGTTATGGTATCCCTTTCAAAAGCGCCAACATTATAGTAGTTATCAATTGAGAGGTGTTGTATAAAGTGATGAGGTGCTGCGTTAAGCTCGGTTGGTGTAGGAGCAGCAGTTCCTATTTGCATCTCTTTATAAAACTGTCTTGAATCTGCTGATATGATTTCAGTATTAAAATGATTGGCAAGTTGGATGCTAAGCTTAGTTTTTCCAATAGCGGTTGGGCCTACGATAGAAATAAGAATTTTAGTCATGATGTAATTCGAAGCCACATTTGAAACAAAACTCTGCGCCATCCTGGTGCGTCTCGGTAAGGCAATTTTCGCAAGATTGTGTATTGAGATTAATATTCTCTAGATGTTTACGTTCTTCATCAGAGATTTTATTTTTATTGTCATCATCAGCTGCTTTGGTGTATTCTGCCGATACAATACCTGTAGGAACAGCAATAATACCATAACCTAATATCATAATTATTGTAGCTATAAGTTGACCTAACGGAGTTTCTGGTGCAATATCTCCAAATCCAACAGTGGTAAGTGTTACAATACACCAATAAACACTTTTCGGAATATTGCTAAAACCATGTTCTTCACCTTCCACCAAGTACATTATAGTTCCAAAGATTACTGAAGCTATGACTACAGCAAAAAGAAATACGGCAATCTTAGCTCTACTAGCCTTTATTGCATTTGCGAGTTGATTTGAAGCACCCAAATAACGTGCTAATTTTAAGATTCTGAAGATACGCAGTAAACGTAACGCCCTTAATGCAACGAGTGCATGAGAGCCAGCTAAAACAAACGATAAATACATTGGTATCGTGGATAGCAAGTCGATTATTCCATAGAAACTAAAAATATATTTCCAAGGTTTGCGAACCGTAATAATTCTAGCTATGTATTCGAGAGAGAATAATATGGTAACAATCCATTCACCATAATACAGTATAGTGTGGTATTTTGCATCAATTGTATTGACACTTTCTAGCATTACTAATACAATGCTGGCTAGAATAAAGAAAAATAGAACAACATCAAACAGTTTTCCTGATGGGGTATCTGCTTCATAAATAATTTCATGAAGTTTACTTTTCCAATTACTAGCTGTATTATTTGTACTCATGCACTCAAATGTACTAAAACTTTATTATTTCTTTTTTAATACGATTAAAGAGTTTTTTTGAATATCGACAATTGTAGCGAAGTACTCTTTTAAAAACTCATAATAACCAGGTTCATAAATGGCTGCCTTGAAATTATATTTAAAAAATACTGTCACATCATCGGCATTCTTATTAACACTATAAACTAGTGTTCCTTGGTTATTTGGAAGACTTATACTAAAAGGTTCTGGAAGACTAACAACGTCGTAGTTTTTAGTTTTTAATTGTACAGAAACTATATAAGCAAATTTATATCCAAAATTAATGGGATAATTACGCTCTTGCAGCTTAAGAGGATTCTCGTCAAAAGATGTAATAATAAATGGATTAATATAAATATTATCTCCAATACGCTCTGTACTTTGTTCTATTTCAAAAGTCTCAGTAAAATTAGATTCTTTTTTTTGAGGGTTTTTTGGTGTGTAATTTGAAAATTCTGTTGCAGGATATTGTTTAATGTAGTCATTTAGCGAATTCTCAGGATTACTAAAATATCTTTTTTTAGCTCTCAAGGCATTATATCCTATTAAATCTGCTTTTATCTTTCCTAATAGTTGTGCGTCTTCGTTAATTTCTAGGCTAACTCTGTATTTTTCATAGTTAGAATCCTCGGCATTAATCTCAACCCAAGATCCCCCATTTTTAAAGTCTAGCAAGCGACCGTATTGGTTTAGACATCTGTAGGGAAGTTGACCAAATGATAGATAGTTATCTGTGGCATCCAGCATATAGGTCTGGTTATCAATAGTCACTTGGGCAATAAGGTAGTTGAAGTCTGATATTACGGGATAAACTTTGGTCGCAAAGCCATTGTTTCTAGTAGACAATAAAACTGGTTTTACAGATAGACCATTAGCTTCCAGTAAATTATGGAGTAGGATATTGATGGCAGAAACATTTCCAGATTTAGTTTCAACTAAATCTTTAATAGATACGTTATTAAAAATATTATACTCGTTATTCCATGTATAGGTTTCTGTTACGTAGTCATAAATGGCTTGTGCTTTAACGAGTAAATCTGTCTCTTTGGTAATCTCATCGCTCACCAAACCTTTTACAATGCTAGTTTTCTTTAATTGTCGTCCAATATTTTTATCATTTTTTAACTCAATATCTACAGTTTTCCAAGATTTGGTGTAATTATCAACTCTGCCATCAAAACCTCGAAGGACTTTTAATTCATATTCTATTCTGGCTAGATAGTTTTCCTTTGTAGTCATGAAGTCCTCTTCTATAAATGCAGGGATATCTTTCATGATGTAAAGGTAGTCCCCGCAATCTGCAGCGCCAGCGCCACGAGATTGCAAACAGTTTTGTCTAAGTGTAGAAGTATTGGTGTGTAATTTTTGGCCTCCAACTAATTTTATGTTGTACTCCCAAACACCTGGAATACTTGGTCTATATTCACTATACAATTTAGGGATGTCTTCTTGAAAATACCAGCTTTTATATTTAAACATATATGGAGACTCAAGCGTATAGCTATATACAATTACAGAGCCTTCTTTGATATTTGGAAACGTAAATTTTACGAGGGTGTTATTTTCGTTATACTGTTCTTTGAAAATGGCATTTTTGTCAAGTTTTGTTTGCGTGACTTGTCCGTTTTCTAAATTGTAGACCGTAGCTTTAATATCGCTTACCGTTTCCTTGGTTGTACCTTTACCATATAGAAATATAGTTTGGGTTGCTTTTTCAAAACCATTGCGATTAAAAATCTTGAGTTTTTTCTTGATTTCAGAGTTTAATAAAAATGTTTCTCTATCAACAAAACTTTTTCCTTTTTCGTGAATAATCATTGCATTTGCTGTAGAATCCTTGTCATAAGAATTGAGCTCCAAATCTTGTTTGGTAACTTCAAACCCTTCAGAATTAAACCCTACAGATTGAGCGTGAAGAGGCATAGTAAAGAGTAAAACCGCAATAAATCGTAAGAAAGATACCATTAAATAATCATTGTTTTTGTGCGTTTATTTCGCCTCAAATAACTTTGTATGATATGTTGAGTATCTCTATTGTTTTCCATAGGTGTTATAATAGATTCTAGTACGTCTTTAGTATTAATTTGATGATTGAGTTCATAGAATCCTAGTCCTCTAAATATTCCGTTTTCAATATAAATCACACTTTTTTCCCCTATCTCTCGGCCTTGATCTATAACAATCATATTTTGATTAGCATAACTGTTTCTAGAAATAAGCTTATTGACACGTAGATTATAATCTTTTGCAGATTCCTCAAGTATGCAGGCACCAGCACATTTTTTAATGCTGTAATCAAAACAACTGGTTTTAGATGTGCTTATACCTGTTAATTTTTGACAAAGTTGATAGTCTTCAACTACACGATGAATAAAGCTTGTGGCGCTTTGAAGATTACTAAATGTGGTTATTGGTATGTCTTCACCGTTTATTCTAGCAATATTTAAATGTAAATAACCGTCGTTATCGGTATAACTATAAAGACCATGTGTAAAGACGGTTCGTTTTAACGCACGGTTTAACTTAGGCTTATTACGTTTGATCTCTTCGTTTTCTTTTAATAAAGCTACGAGCTCATTCCCAGTAGCTTCATAAGTCACTGTTTTAGCTAGTAATTGAAGTTTCCTAGATTTTGAACTGGTATTCGTTAAATGTTGGTTGATGCGATGTTTTATATTTTTGCTCTTGCCAATATAAATGATTTCTCCATGTTCATCATGTACATAATACACACCAGTAATTGAAGGTAAGCCATCAATTATAGTTTTATGTGTGTCGTTTAATCGCTTGGTGATATCAAGTTTGACGTTATCCTTAATTATAGTTTTATCTAAATCTTTAGCTAATAATATCTTAAACAATTTTACAGTGGCCATAGCATCACCATTGGCACGATGCCTATCACTTACAGGAATTCCTAATGCACGTGTTAATTTGCCTAAACTGTAAGAGGCTTGATCTGGAATTAATTGTTTTGATAGCTCTACTGTACATAATGTTTTTCGTATGAAAGGAAACCCTAAACGTTTAAATTCTGTACGCAAGATTCTATAGTCAAATTGGGAGTTGTGCGCTACTATAATACAATCTTCTGTGATTTCAACAATGCGCTTAGCCACCTCATAAAATTTAGGAGCACTTTTAAGCATATTGCTGTTAATACCTGTTAGGTTAACGACAAAAGGTTGGATCTCACGTTCTGGATTTACGAGGCTTATAAAGGTATCGATGACTTTATGTCCGTCAAATTTGTAGATGGCAATTTCTGTGATGCCTTCTTCATTGTATTTTCCACCAGTGGTTTCTATGTCTAGTATTGCGTAGATTGTGTGTGTTATTTATTCGTTATTCAATGAAAATAGGGACTGTGATTGTAAACTATTTTTTTATGCTCGCGCTCCAAATATACTACTTCCTACACGAATCATTGTACTTCCGCAATCAATTGCTAATTTAAAATCCCCACTCATTCCCATAGAAATAATTTCTAGGTTACAGTTTGTGCTTTGTAATGGTTTTAAGTCATCAAAAACAGTTTTTAGTTTATGAAACTCTTGTTCTACTTGGTGAGTATCATCTGTAAATGTCGCCATTCCCATTAGACCAGTAATTTTAATGTTTTCTAAATTTTTAAATGCTTCGGAAATGATCAACTCCTGAGCATCTTTAGCAGACATTCCAAATTTGCTATCCTCTGCAGCAATTTTAATCTGAATTAAGCAATTAATAATGCGATCGTGTTTTATGGCTTGTTTATTAATCTCTGTAAGTAATTTTAAGCTATCCACACCATGAATTAAATTCACAAATTCAGCCATGTATTTAACTTTATTACGCTGTACATGACCAATCATGTGCCACTCAATATCTTTTGGCATTTTTTCGTGTTTATCTGCCATTTCTTGGATTTTGTTTTCTCCAAAAATTCGCTGACCAGTATTGTAAGCTTCCATTAAATCAACTACAGGTTTCGTTTTAGATACAGCAACAAGTGTCACTTTCTCTGAGAGTTTTGATTTTATGTGGCTTAGGTTTTGTGCTATGCTCATATATCGTTTTTTGTTAATAATTCAATTTCGTTTTTATAAATTAAAAGCTAATCTTAGTTCTCATTCGGATATTGCTTTTTAATTTCCAATGAATATACCTTTCATGATAACGAACCTGTTTAAGGTCCTCTATTTGATAAGTTTTACAACTTATTTTTTATTTGTGTGCGGAAAATTAATAACCTTTTGATTAATGAGATTTCTGCCTTCGCAGGAATTAATTAAAACTCATAAATAGTAACACCACTTCTCAACTTAGGTTCAATAAATGTACTTTTTGGAGGCATCTTGAGGCCATCGTCTGCTATTTGTTTTATTTCATTAATATTTGCAGGAACCATACCAAAACCAACTGCAAACTCGCCGGTGTCAATTCTATCTTTAACATTTATAATATCTATTTTTCCGTTACTGTAATCAATCCGTATATCGTTACGTAAATCTTCAATTCCTAATATGGGTCTTAAAATAGTATTGTATAAAATCTGAGCATCTAATGTATCTAACGACGTTTTAAAATTATAACCTGTTTTCCGAAGATATAAAGAGTAAAATTCTCCATCTAAATACATGCTGAAATGATGTTTTTTTGAGGGTTTATAGGGCATAATACCTCTGTTTTCTATTCTAAAAGCGGTATCTAATTTAATTAAGAACGCCTCTTTAGATAACCCATTTAAGTCCTTTACCAGTCTGTTAAATTCATGAATTCGTAATTCGGATTCTGGAATTAAAAACGTCATAAACTGATTGTAAGATTCTTCACCAGTATGACTAGAGTTTTGTTCCTTTTCATCCTTGTACAATAAATGAGAAGACGCAGATCGATGGTGACCATCTGCAATATAAATTGTTGGCATTTGTTCAAATTCTTTTTGAATAACAGCGATTATTTTTGGGTCATCTATCTTCCAGAGGTAATGCGTATCGCGATATGTGGTTGTGAATTCAAACTCTGCGCGCTCTTTTTGTGTGTCTTTTATAATATTTGAAAGGATGTTGTTATCAGGATAGGTGAGAAGCACAGGCTCTGCATTAAAACCTACGGTTTTTAAATAATCTTTGAATATTCGTTCGCGAAACTCAATAGTATCTTCATGTTTTTTTATAATATCTTTTTCATAATCCTCAGCACTTGCCGCTGCAACAATACCATTAAATACTTGTTTGTCTCTATTTACAATTTTATAAATGTAATAAGAAGGTATTTCGTCATGAACAAAAACATTATCTTCTTTAAACTCTAAATAACGATTCCTTACGAGTTGATAGCGCTCCTTACCTGTAATTTCTCTAGCGTATTTATAGCCAGGATTTACAATATGTAAAAATGAAAACGGATTATAATCTAAACGAGCCTCGCGCTCAGCCTGAGTATAGGTTTGATAAGAACGAGAAGCTACCAAACTTACTTTGTCTCTTGTTGGTCGAACTGCTTTAAATGGGAGTATTTTTGCCAATTAGTTTCTGTTTTTATTTATAAAATCTGTTGGGTTTAAATAGCCTATTGTGTCTTCTGAATATCCTGTCCCAATTCCTAATCCTATTTCATTTCTTATTTCTAAGTGTAAATGTGCCAAGTAGGAGCCATTGTAATTATCAATAGTTGCGATTTTCTCACCTTTTTTAATGAACTTATTTTGAGTAACTAAAATAGTATCACAGTGCGCGTTTAAAGATTCATATAATTTATCATCATATAGATGAACAATTCTCAAGACATTTCCCCAACCACCTTCATAATCTTTTACTTCACTAATATAACCATTTGCTGAAGAATAAATTAGACCTCTTAAATCACTATTTCCACCACCAACACCATTCCAGTCATCACCTAAATGGTTATTCTCTTTAAACTTCTGAGCATTATAGTAACCAGAAGCGTTAGGTTTACCAATTGGAAAATCAAAGCCATTAGAAACATAGTCTTGATTGTCATTGAAGAGTTTGATATAATCTATTTTTTCTTCGGAAATTGGAGTTTCAATAATATCTATATCTCCAAAACAATCTGCAAGTTCAATTATAGATTTCTCTTTTTGTTTGCAGCTAATTAGTGCAATTAAGAGAAAGTTATAAATGAGTAAGAATTTCATGACACTTAAATTATTCAAAAAGGTAATTAAATAGATCATTGAAAACTCCGACTGGCCTACTTAGCAAACTGCTTAGAAACCTTTTCTGCCTTTCTGTTTTCAGAATAGTCATAAAACCCTTCACCAGATTTCACGCCAAGTTTCCCAGCTCTTACCATATTCACTAATAATGGACATGGTGCATATTTAGGGTTTTTGAATCCATCGTACATCACATTTAATATGGAAAGACATACATCAAGACCAATAAAATCTGCTAGTTGCATCGGTCCCATTGGATGTGCCATACCTAACTTCATAACGGTATCAATTTCGCTAACACCTGCAACACCATTGTATAGTGTTTCGATCGCTTCATTAATCATTGGCATTAAAATTCTATTGGCAACAAATCCAGGATAATCGTTAACCTCTGTAGGTACTTTGCCTAAGGTTTTAGATAATTCCATTATTGTTTGTGTCACTTCATCACTTGTAGTATATCCACGAATAATCTCCACCAATTTCATTATTGGCACAGGGTTCATAAAGTGCATACCAATAACCCTATCTGGTCTAGACGTTACAGCACCAATTTGAGTAATTGATATAGAAGATGTGTTTGACGCTAAAATGGTATCTTCTCCACAAGCCTCGTCTAATTGTTTGAATATTTTGAGTTTCAACTCTAGATTTTCTGTAGCAGCTTCAACAACTAAGTTTGCCTGTTTAACGCCTGCACTAAGATTTGTGTAGGTCGTAATATTATCAAGAGTGGTTTGTTTATCTGCTTCAGAAATACGTTCTTTAGCAACCATTCTATCTAAGTTTTTGGTAATAGTGTCCATACCTCGTTTAAGGGATGCTTCACTAATATCTATTAATTGTACTTTAAATCCAGATTGGGCAAATGTGTGGGCGATTCCGTTTCCCATTGTTCCTGCTCCTATAACTGCTATGTTTTTCATAAAAAAAAATATTTTGTGATTCCATGATTCTGATAGTTATCAGAAGTGAATTTTTTATTCGAATTTTCCCTTTCAAAAAAAAAGGGGATATGTATTATTAATTTGTTTTAGCTCCTTTAGACCAGTTATGTAGGTTAAGAAGCCTTTTTTTTTGAGTGGTTGCATTTCCGAGGGAAATAATTTTTTTGTTCTAATCCTGCTTTCTGTTAGTTCTGCTTTTAAGTGTAAATAACATGGCTATAATTATTAAAATACTGGATAGTGATTGCATCCAAAATCCATTATCAAATTCATCAGTTGTTGCAACATTGACTGTTACTAGTAAGCTGCTAGCGATTATAACGATGATAGGTAAACCTTTTTTACTCATGAATTAATCTTTATAATTTTGATCCTTACGTATTGAAAAGACATAAATCAAACCTAAAATTAATATTGACAGTGCTGTAATTAGTTGTATCATTATATATATGTTTAAAATTGATCAATAATCATAGTTGCTACGCGCAAAGCTTCTGTGCCATCATGTAGCGTTACAATAGGTGTTGTATTGTTGTTTATAGCATCTGCAAAGGTTTCTAATTCATCTAGTATGGCGTTGTTATTGGCAACTTCTGGGTTGTCAAAATAGATTTGCTTTTTAACACCTTCTGCATTTTGAAGAATCATATCAAAATCACCAGGACTTTTAGGTGCGTTTTTCATTTTAACGACCTCACATTTTTTCTCTAGAAAATCTACAGAGATGTAAGCATCCTTTTGAAAGAAACGTGTCTTTCTCATATTCTTTAATGAAATGCGACTCGCAGTAAGATTTGCTACACAACCATTTTCAAATTCTATACGAGCGTTTGCAATATCTGGCGTGTCACTAATAACCGAAACACCACTAGCAGATACTTTTTTAACTTTAGATTTTACGACACTTAAAATAATATCAATATCATGAATCATTAAATCTAATACCACAGGGACATCTGTACCACGAGGATTAAACTCTGCTAAACGATGTGTTTCAATAAACATTGGATGTTTTATTTGGTCTCTCACAGCAAGAAAGGCGGGATTAAAACGCTCTACATGGCCTACTTGCCCGCGAATATCATGCTCAGCCAAAAGTGCTCTAATATGCTCAGCTTCCTCAACAGTATTTGTAATTGGCTTTTCTATGAAAATATGTTTACCAAACGAAATCGCTTTTTTAGCACAGTCATAATGAGACAGTGTAGGTGTTACAATGTCTACCATATCAACAGCTTTAATAAGCGCATCCATGGTATTGAAGTATTTATAACCAAATTCTTCTTCTACTTTTTTACCATTAATTTCATCTGCATCATAGAACCCAATAAGTTCATATTTATCAGATTGATTAAGGAGTCTCAAATGAATTTTTCCGAGATGACCAGCACCAAGTACACCAGCTTTTAGCATTGTTTTATGATTTTTATCAAAAATAAGATTTTTGGAGTTTATTTATGTGAAATTAATGATAAAAATATGGCTATTTTATGTAGTTTATAATTCGTTTACATTTAACTTTCAGTATAAAAATGTTTCCTTTATTTTTACGTAGTGTTTAGTTGTAAACAGACTATTTTATAATTTAAACTATTTCTAACGTCCGTTTTATTTACTTTTTCAAAGTATCGCATTAGTATCAGGTGATTAAAGACAAATAAAACTGAAGGGATCAAAAAAAATCAAATTTAATGTCGCTGTATTTGCGATCACACACTATAAAGTAAACCTAACTAATTTGAAAGACACATTTAAACATCAAGGACTACGACAGAAATTAGTCGATATTCTTAAAACCAAGGGAATAACTGATATAAAAGTCCTTGATGCTATTGGTAAAATCCCGAGGCATTTATTTATGGATTCTAGTTTTCTAGACCACGCTTATCAGGACAAAGCGTTTCCTATTGGAGCAGATCAAACGATATCTCAACCTTATACAGTTGCCTTTCAAACTGAGTTAATGCAAGTAAAGCCAGGCGATACTGTTTTAGAAATAGGTACGGGTAGCGGTTATCAAACTGCAGTATTGTGTTTACTAGGAGTGAAGGTGTTTAGTATAGAGCGTCAAAACGAACTCTATAAAAAGACAAGTAAATTTTTGCCAAGGTTGGGTTATCGCGCAAAGAAGCTCATTTTTGGAGATGGTTATATCGGTCTAGAAACGGAAGCGCCTTTTGATAGTATCATCGTTACCGCTGGGGCACCTTTTGTACCAAAACCATTATTAAGTCAGTTGAAAATTGGTGGTCGTTTGGTTATTCCTGTTGGTGGTGACGTACAAGTAATGACTTTGTTTATTAGAAAAGGACCAAAAGATTTTGAACAAGAGGAGTTTGGTGAGTTTAAATTTGTGCCATTATTGGAGGATAAGAATTAAACCCCAACTTTAATCCTTTCCAAGAGGTAGGAAACGACTATCTAAAAAGATTATATTTATAGAAATATTAACTAATTAATTCCTTCTGCTTTGGAGAAGGTTAAGAAATAAATGAAAAAAATCACACTACTTTTTACAATAGTAACACAATTCTTAGTTGCTCAAAACTACACCGAATATGCAACAGGAAGCGCAACAGATATCTCGACAAATCATGAATTTGGAGTATGTATGATGGGTGGTGCCAGTGAAAATGACGATGCCATGATTTGGTTTTTAGAAAAAGCTAATGGAGGAGACGTTGTTGTTTTACGGGCGTCTGGAAGTGATGGCTATAACAATTACATGTATTCAGGATTAGGAGTAAGCATAAACTCGGTAACCACTTTTGTATTCAATAATGAAGCAGGTGCAATAGACCCTTATGTACTTCAAAAAATAGAAAATGCTGAAGCCATTTGGTTTGCTGGAGGTGATCAATTTGATTACGTAAGTTACTTTAAAGATAATGCTATGGAGGATGTACTCAACACATTTATCAATACCAAGCAAGGTGTGATTGGCGGAACGAGTGCTGGAATGGCCATTTTAGGAGGCGGCTATTTTTCTGCGGAAAATGGCACAGTCACAAACGCTCAAGCGCTATCAAATCCTTATCACAACCGTATGACTTTAGGGTATAATGATTTTTTAAATATCCCGTTTTTAGAGCATGTGATTACAGATACCCATTATGACGATCCAGATAGACGAGCAAGACATGCTGCTTTTTTATCTCGTTATGCAACCGATAATAATACGCGTGCTTTTGGGATTGCTTGTAACGAATACACAGCAGTTTGTATAAACGACATAGGACGTGCTTATGTTTTTGGAGAATATCCGGATTATCCAGAATTCGCATTCTTTTTACAGTCTAATTGTACAACTGATTTTATGCCAGAAACGTGTATTGACGGACAACCTTTAACATGGAATCTAGCAGGAGAAGCGATAAAAGTAGCTAAAATACCTGGACTCTACAGTGCTGAAAATTATATCGACTTAACAGATTGGTCAAATTCCCAAGGCGTAATTTGGGAAAACTGGTCTGTGACTAATGGTTCGTTTTCTATGTCATCAACGGTGAATCCAGAATGTGATTTGCTAAGTGTTACTGAAAATGAAATGTTAGACATCTCCGTAGGTCCAAATCCTTTTAAAAATGTGATTATAATGGACTCTCAGTTAACTAATTTTGAAGTTAAGGTTGATGATGTCTTCGGAAAGCAGGTTTCTCACTACACTAATCAATCTCAAATAGATACCTCTAGGCTTGCTTCAGGCTTGTACTTTGTGAGTGTGTCTTCGCAAGGTTTACAGCAAACGTTTAAGATGGTCAAAAAATAGTAAGCTGTGCAAAAGTCTATTTTCGAAATATCAAAAATGGATTGTCCGTCCGAAGAGAATTTGATTCGGATGAAGTTGGATGGCGTAACTACAATTAAAAACCTCGAATTTGATATTGCTAATAGAAGATTGTCGGTATTTCATATTGGTATGAGTGATGAAATCGAAAATTCTCTTAGCGAATTAAAGTTAGGCTCAAGGAGGGTTTCAACAGAAGAAACAGACCAAACCAATTTTGAAGAAGACACGAATCAAAGAAAATTACTTTGGACGGTTCTCATCATAAACTTCTTTTTCTTTATCATAGAAATGACTACCGGACTCATCTCAAAATCTATGGGATTAGTTGCCGATAGTTTAGATATGCTTGCAGACTCTTTTGTTTACGGGATTAGTCTTCTAGCAGTAGGGGGAGCGCTTATCAAAAAAAAGAAAATAGCTAAACTTGCTGGTGTCTTTCAAATTGTATTAGCTCTTATTGGTTTCTTAGAGGTTTTAAGACGATTTTTTGGAGCTGAAGAATTACCAAATTTTTCTACAATGATTGGTGTTTCAGTTTTAGCACTTATAGCAAATGGCGTTTGTCTATATATTTTGCAAAAATCTAAAAGTAAAAATGAAGCGCATATGAAAGCCAGTATGATATTTACTTCCAACGATGTTATTATCAATTGTGGCGTTATTTTAGCTGGAATATTAGTAAACGTTTTACACTCAAGCAAACCTGATTTAGTTATTGGTACTGTAGTTTTTATCTTGGTTGTTCAAGGCGCATTAAGAATATTGAAGTTGAGTAAGTAGAAATGGTTTACTCTAATTTTAAAACTTCAATTGTCTGCTTTTTATCTACTGGTTTCTTGACACGAACCTTTATTAATTGATACACCCAAATACTGTTTATTTTATCTGCAGTGATGTCTATTTTACCTCGCGCTTTGGATCCCACAATTCTAATGGACGCATTAACCGATTGATTGTTATTTGAATAATTGACCGCACCTTCCAAAATAGCCAGTTTATCAGTGGGTTCTAGTGCCCCTAAAACATCTGAAGCTGCTTTATGATGTTGTACTTTCTCAAATGCATTGTTGAATAAGTCTTTCTCCATATAGGCTTTAGAAATATCTGTAGTTACACCACTTAAACCTGAAAAAATGAATAGAAGTATACCAGAAGTAATTACTACGACTGGAATTAACCATTTCCAGTGGTGTTGTAACCAATTTTTATGTTGCATTGTGATATCGTTCATTGAATTGAAAACATTTCAGTCTAAAATTATAACGTCTTAATTCACAGCTTTTTTATAAGCTTCATTGCCACCAACAACTGGGAGTGTTAACTTTGTATTTGCTAAATGAATAGATAATTCTGTTCCTGGAGTTGGATGTAATGTAAACTCTTTATCACTTGAGAAAATCATCAAACCTATCTGTTGTCCTGCTTTAATTATTTGATCATCTGGTTGTAAATCAAAATTCAAAGTGTATGTTTTGTCAGCCTCTAAAGGCTCACTAGATGTAAGCGACTTATAATTTTGAGGATCTGCCCAACCACGTGTGATAATATCGTTTGTGATTTTACCACCTTCCCAAGGTAATGCGACCAGCCATACTGAAAGATTTGCAGCTGATTTACTACTATTTAGGGAAATAGTGATGTTTGCTAAACCAGAAATGTGCAAGTCTTCTTTAAGAATAGGTGTAAGATATAAGAGTCTGTTTTTAGAGCTTTCTGCCACTGCTAAATCTTTTCCTGAAAAATTGAAGTCATCAACTAAACGTTCTATTTTTAATGATTTATTTTGAATAGTAGATAATCCGCCAGCTTTATGTCCTCCAGCATTTAAATATAAAGTTACATTTGAAGCCTTTGGATTTGGAAAATCTTTGTACACAGTAGGATTAGATTTTGCATCATCTTCTCTAACAATGTGAGCATGATTTTCTTCTTTCTCGATACCATTATCGATACCATGTAAGTATTTTGTAAACCAACGATTCATCATGTCCATTGGCGGTGGACCTCCATGACCGTTTTGATGGTAATAAATCTGAGTTGTTAGTCCTTTTTCTTTAGCAGCTTTATAAATACGATAACTATGCTCTGGCATAACATTCCAATCATTAAAACCGTGAGACATTAGCATAGCAGCTGTCATAGGTTTCATGTCATTGAGATAATCACGTCCAGCCCAAAATTCATTATAATCACCAGTTAGACGATCCATGCCATTTATCATCTCCGTATCTCGTACTGTTTTATTATTGAAAGGGCGTTTTGTTTCGTCACCACTATGAATATAATCATAAAGGACATCAATATCTTCACCTAAGTAACCACCTGGAGATCTTACTAATCCGTTAGATCTGTAATAATGATAGTAAGACGTATTTGGTGCAACAGGAATAATGACTTCTAGACCTTTAACTCCTGTAGTTGCTGCAGCTAGGGGTAGGGTTCCATTATATGAGGTTCCTGTCATACCAATTTTTCCCGTAGACCAAAACGCTGATACTTCATCTTCGCCATCTGGAGTTGCATATGCCTTTGCACGACCGTTTAACCAGTCTATTACTGCCTTTGGTGCTAGTGATTCATTATCACCGCCAACCGTAGGAGCTCCTTGAGATAAACCTGTGCCCGGAGATGAAGAATGTACAATAATAAAACCACGAGGTACCCAATTTTTAATCAATGAATTAGAAATAATTGGTCGTTGCCCACGACGCTTTACTTCTGGGTGAACACGATCTTCTGCAGCAGTTCCTAACTCGACATTAACATTCCAAAAGACACCTTCTACATCACCTGCAACTCCTGCGTAATAGGGACTTGTTTCATAAATTACGGGTAATTTCAAGCCTTCACTCTCTGTTTGTTGTGGGCGGGTAACATCTACATGTACACGATCTAGTTTTTGATCACCATCGGTATCAAACTCTGTCTCAACCCATAAATCATGACGAATCCATTTTTTTGAATCACTAAATGCATTGACAATTTGCGATTCACCATCTTTAAAAATAGGTTCTGCTTTTTCTGTGGTCTCTTGTGCATTGCAATAAGACATAGACAAAAATAAAATTATTATAGATATATCTAAACGGAGTGTAAATTTCATAAAATTCGTGTTTTAATCAAGTTGCTTAAATTTAAGGCGTAATACTAACAATTAACTCATCTTAACTTTTTCTTTTACCTGCACGATTAGAATACAATAGCAAAATTTTTCGGTTTAATACAAAAAGTCAAGTTAAGTTCTATTCAAGAATTAGTTTATTAAAACTTTAGACCAAATAAAATAGCATCACTTTGAAAGCCGCTTTGATAAGAGCGCAAGTAATCTATTCTTAAGAATCTAAATTTCCCCCAGCCAATATTATCTAAGCCAATAGTATATTCTTGGTAGGGCTTGTTCTCTGGAGTCGCTAGGGCATGTGCTCCAATGACTAAATTAAAGTTGAGCTTTTTTAGTACTGGTACTTTTCCGAGGAGAAAACCATTAAAATCATGTTCTGCATGCATTTCTAAATAGGAATCATTCGTACTCGCTGCGTAGTAAGGTAAGTTGTTGAAGACGTCTAGGTATGAACCTGAGCCAATTTGTGTTTGGTTGCCATTAAAGTGTTGGTAGTCAACAAATGCAATATCGTCTCCATTAAAGAATTTACCAGCTTTGATGTTGTAATCAAAACGACCTTTATCTGCAATGTTTAAACCTTGAGATACACGAATCTTTGCTTGATCAAAATTATAATCATCAACCGTTGATGAGAATCCTTTCACATAGCCAACTCTAAGTGTTGGATATTTTCCGCTTTGAATGTTGTATTTCCCATCAGGATAACTCAAGTAGTCTTGAGCGAAATTGATACGCGCATCTAGTCCAAATTTTACAATGTTATGGGTTTTAAATGGCGCAATACCAAAGGCATCTTCATCTACGGGGTTATTACTAGTATATTGGCGATCATCTTGAGGATACCACGCTTGATCTGTAGTGTTAAATAAAGCTTGTCTTCGTTGATAACTCAAGCTGGCATTGAGTCTAAATCCATTAAATAGCTCATTGGAGTAGGAGGCTTGAACATAACTATTTTCATAGATTTTCATAAAATTATTTTCAGAAAACAAAGAAAATGAGGTGTTAATAATTTTTGAAATTGGCGCACTAGAATTAAACTGCTGCGTTGTTACACCACCCGACAGTGTTAAATAAGGTTTGCTTTTGTTGTTGAATTTATATCGTGCATACAATGTTCCTCGTAAACGGTCATCACTAAATCCGTAATTTAGATTCCCTCCAATGGATAAGAAACGCTCATAATCGTTATATCCTTTTGTGTAAAATGCACCTACGTTGGCGTTCCAACCTTGTACGGTGTTAAAGCTTATGGCTTCAATAGGAGATGTAATACCAGCTCTCCAGTTTTCATGAGTATTACTATAGGTGTAGCCTCCAATAATATCACCTAGTTTAAATTTGTTTTTCTCGGTGTCTACAGAATCTTTATAGACTTTAGAATCCTTTATAATTTGAATGCTATCTTTTTTGATATAATCTGTGATTTCTTCTGTGGTTAGCGGAACAGGTCTGGTCATCTTCCAGAATGTAGAATCTTTTTTATTTGCTTCATCTGCAAAGGATACGATTTCTCTAGAAAAATCTTTTCGGGTTAAACCAGGATTAAATTCATAATTACTAAAAACGGCAGTAAAACGACCATCACCTTTTATACCGAAGAGACCATATTTAAAATCGATATTTTGAGATATTTTAGCCCAAATTTTATCGTTTTCTGAGAATGAATAATTTTGAGTTATTGTAATTTTATCTACTGCAGGAAGCTTCGCTTGTGTACCTAAGATGTCTAATTCTGCAGCATAAATCGTCCATTGATCCTCTACTATATAAATGAACCCTTCAAAAACAGGATCGTTTTTTCTTCTAGGTGTTGCTTTGATTTTGTTGATGAGGTTCCCTCTGTCATCATAAAAAACACCTTCTAATTTATAACGATAATATCCAAAAGCATTGTTAGCAATAGGAGATATGATTTGGTTACCTAGTTCAATCGTATTCTCATATAGGTCAAACTCTACATCAATCGCATTATTAAAACTGAAACCTTTGCTGTCTCCACTCACTTTAGACGCTAAGATTTTTTCTTTAAGTTTATTAGGTCTTAGAAATTCTAGTTTAGAAACGGTTTCCGACAGATAAATCACACCACTTCTTGTGGAGTCTAAACCGTCAATTTCTATGTCTTCACCTAGTATCTTTTTTGGCGCATCTTTAATTCTAATTAAACCTCGAGAATAGAAATCTGCTTTATAGCTATTGATTTTTTCAAGGTTTTCTTTGCGTATAGCAATTGCTGCCCGAATGATAATGTTGGCTGGGTTTTCTTCAGAATTTATCACAACCTCATCTAGAGAGACTTCCTCTTCTATAAGAACAGCGTCTAACGTAAATGGAAACGATTGAATGTCTACTGTTTTTTTTATCGTTTTATACCCTAAAAATTGAAAGACGACGGTATGACTTTTAGCTTCTGCAATATAGAGTTCATAATTACCATCCTCGTTACTGGTTGTTCCTGTGTACGTGTTTTCTAAATAAATGTTTACGAATGGTAAGGGTTGATTTTTGTCATCGGTAACGTTTCCTTTTATTTGAGCAAATGAAACGAAAGCACATAAAAGTGCTAGTGTAGAGAGTAATTTAGTTTTCATGTGGTAGAGTTTATTATTTTTAACGGTCACATGCAATTCGCTATTAATCATTTTTTGAAATGATAACAATTTTAGCATATTCGTGTCACAATTGATTGATGGTTTTATTATAGAGACGTGTTTTTTTTATAAAAAGATTGCCTAGCATTGCCAAACTTAGACATTTAATTAAATGTCAATTGTTAAACAATCATAAATAAAACGAATAGTTTTGTTAAATATTTTCTTACACAAAGTTTAGTAACAATGCAGAATTAATTGTAGATTTTCTTTATACGATCTAGGTCTCGCTTATTATCCCGATCTTTTATAGTGTCACGTTTGTCAAAGAGTTTTTTACCTTTCCCTAAAGCAATATCAAGCTTAGCTAAGCCTTTTTCATTGACAAATAACCGAAGTGGAATAATAGCATTACCTTTAATATTAACTGCCTTTTCTAGTTTTTTGAGTTCTTTTTTATTAAGTAGCAGTTTACGCTCTGCTTTGGGTTTGTGATTGTAGTAATTACCAAAGACGTATTCTTGAATAGTCATATTGATCACAAACAGTTCGCTATGATCATTGAACTCACAGAAACCTTCAGCTATAGAGGCTTTACTATCTCTAATAGATTTGATTTCTGTTCCAGTTAAAACAATACCAGCAGTGTAAGTATCGAGAATTTCGTACTCAAACTTTGCTTTTTTGTTCTTTATGTTTACAGGTTTTTGCATGCAATACAAAGGTAAATAAATTTAATATTTTTGAATGTTATTAATGAACTTGTTTTCCGACTCAATCAAAAAGTTTAAACGAGTTCACCATTATAAATTCTG
>JAWUWM010000077.1:0-13261 GCA_034111845.1 Psychroserpens sp.
AAGCATTGCTTCTCTTTCTAATCTTGCTTCTTGCAGTAACTTTTGGTTATCTGCTTGCAAATTTTCCATGTCACGCTTTGCATTTTCTGCTGCGTCCAATGCACCTTGAATTCCTTCTTCTCTTTCATTAAGAGATGTAAGGATTGGTTTCCATGCAAATTTGACCATGATAAAAATCAACAATAACAATAGTATTGTTTGTACTACAAAAAGTCCGGGTGAAAAATCGTTTAGTAATTTATCCATTTTAGATATACTTAATATTCTTGTCTTTTTTTTAATTTAAAACCTATCCTGCAACCAACCGTTACAGGATAAAGTTTTGTAAGTTGATTTGGTTCTTATTTTCCTAAGAATAAAGCTCCAAATGCTAAACCTTCTAAAAGTGCTGCAATAATAATCATTGCTGTTTGAATCTTTCCTGTTGCTTCTGGTTGACGTGCAATACCTTCCATTGCTTTTCCTCCAATTTGTCCAAGACCAATTCCTGCTCCGATTACGATTAATCCTGCTCCAATTAAATTGTACATAATAAATATATTTATAGTTAAATTAAAAAAACTCTTATTAAATGAAATCTCCTCTCACATCTTCTGCGTCAGGAATTTCGTGACCATGCTCATCGTGTTCATGTTCGTGATCGTGCTCTGCCACTGCCATACCTATAAATAATGCTGAAAGCATTGTAAAGATATACGCCTGTAAGAACGCGACTAATACTTCGATTAAAGTTATAAAAAATGATGGTACAAACGATAATGCGGTTGCACCAGCGACTCCTAACGATTCTTTTAAGGTGAACATAATTGCAATTAAACTCATCACAACAATGTGTCCCGCTGAAATATTTGCAAACAAACGCACTAATAATGAAAATGGTTTAATGATAAAAGCCCCTGCGAGTTCAATAACAGCTAACACTGGACGAATCCACCAAGGTGCATCTGGCATCCACAACATGTGCATCCAATAATCTTTAGTACCACTAGCTGTATAAATTACCAATGTAAATATTGCTAAACAAGCTGTAACTGCCAACTGTCCTGTTACATTAAATCCAAAAGGCGTTAAACCTAATAAGTTTAAGATCCAGATAAAAAAGAATACTGTTAATAGATACCCAGTAAATTTCCTGTAATGCTTATCACCAATATTAGGTCTTGCAATTTCATCTCTTACATATAATACAAGAGGTTCAAGAACACGACTAAATCCTGTTGGGATCGCTTTCTTTTTGTATTGTCTAGCTAAACCAGAGAACCATATGAACATAAGCAATCCAATTAATAGAACACCGACAACACTTTTGGTAATTGAAAAATCTAAGACCTTGTGTGCATTAGTTGCATGAAGATCTTTATCATAACTTATAGTAGACGCTGTAGCATCTAGCACATAAATTTTAGCATGGATTTTAGCGAATTTGAGTCCGTTTTTTTCAACGATAACTTTACCATCATCATTATGGTGAAACTCAGACGACATAAAAGTTGTTAAGCCATTGCTTGTCCATAAAATAACAGGTAATGGAAAACCGAAATGTTTACGCTCACCTTCATCACTTGTATAAGAAAACAATGAGAAATCGTGAGAATCCTGGATGTGATGTAAAATATAATCCTCAACCTCTTCTTTGGTGTCAATTTGACCTCCATTTTCGGAAGAATTATCTGCAAATGAGGCTGTTGATAAAAACAGTACACTTGCAATTGCTAAAAATTTAAAACTTTGTTGAAATATCTTCATTGTTATAAAATCAAAAAACTACTCTTTCTAAATTCGGTGCAAAAGTACGGAAATTATTAAAATAACAATATGTTTTTTTATCATAAAATTTTAACTGCAAAGCGGTTTAAAACAATCCTTCTAATTTGACTGCTTTTCCTTTAAAATTCGAGTAATAAAAAAGACTTCTAATACCAAAAAAAGAAGAAATGGAATTAGCAAGTGTAAACGCTCTGTGATAGTTAACGTTTCAAAATTAAAAATTGAAGATTTAAAGATTACAAAAAATAAGATTCCTTTTATAAACAGTGTTGGTAAGTAAATAAACCCTAGTTGTGGTTGTAACTTTTCTATGTATGAAAATATTACAAAATGAATACAAATGATCAACGATGATATCGCAAAAAACACATTAGTATCAAACGTATTAAATCTAATCTCTTGAGATGATTGATTTAATAAGGCATTTTGAACAAGATGCACAACACCAAATACAACAGCGAATGCAACTACAAAAATTAGGAATTTCTTAATCATCTTCTTTTGAGACTTTGATCACTTGAGCAATGACGATATACATAGCCATAAAAACAGAAAGCAGTGTTACTGTAGGTTCCAAGAAATCTTGATCGAATTTTGAGTCTAGCCATTTTCCGAGGAGATTACCCAACCAAATAGTTGCTCCCATTTGAAAAGCTACAGATGTAAATCTTATATACTTACTAGGTGATTTACCCTTTTTCTGATTGTTGCGCTTTTGGAGTGTCATTATTACTATCTTTTAAAGCACCTTTCATAGAGCAGGTTGCGTTGAAGTTAGCACCTGGCTCTACAGCCAATTTACCAGCCATAACTTCACCTTCCACATAGGCAGATGATTTTAGTGATAAGGTATCAGTCAACAGCAACTTGCCTGTAAACTTGCCTTCAATATCTGCGTTTGCGCTTTTTAAAGTACCGTTAACAATTCCTGTTTTACCAATAACCACCTTTCCAGGGGTTTTGACATTGCCTTGAATTGTGCCTTCTATTCTAAAGTCACCTTCGCTTATAATGTCGCCGGTAATTATAGTGCCTTTTGCGATTGTGTTTTGTTGTGAGGTTGTGTCTGAAGCCATACGTCCTGTTTTTTTATCTGAAAACATAAGTGTACTATTTATTGAGATTCTAGGTATTCATTTAAATTTTTATGTCGCTGTACTATTTCATAATTAGGTGAGGACATTGAATAAAAAGGTCTATCTATTTTTACTTTATTTTTTTTATTCTCTTTTAGTATTTCTGCAAAACCCGTAGAGCCTTGAACGCTTTTAAGTCCATGAACAACAACAAAGGTCGTAATCCCATCATAAAAATCAACTGAAGTTGATAATTTAAAATAACTTACTTCTGAAATTGCGCTATCTAATTTTTCAACAAATTCTTCTATTTGGTCTTTTTCTTCATTAGCAAAAGGGTACAATACATTGAAATGATTACCTGTGTCATTGCTAATAAATTCTTTTTTAGCCATAATAGGAATGACAGTCTCCAAAATCTCTTTTGCTTTTTTTCCTTCTTCGGAATTTGGATAGGTCAATGCAATATAATTTACACCTTTTTTATAAGCCTCAAAGCCTATTAACCTGCCATTAGCAGATGCTTTTAAGATTTCAAATTTAGGCACTATTAGATCTCCTTCAAATTGTGTAATGTATTTATCTGCCTTTTGAACAACCTGAGCATATTGCTGCTCGCTAAATTGTTTGTATACATTTGCGTATAAACTTTCTGGACTGTTTTCATCTTTAGCAAATTCTGATTTTGGATTGAGCAAAATTTGAGCATATCGCGAGTCTGGATATGTACTTGTAATGTCTTCTTTCATTGCAGAAGCTTTACTACTCAATCCTAACTCTACATAAATTTTGTACAAATTATATTTTGAAGGCAATATCAAACGATCTTCAGGATTGTTTTGTAGCAATTTCTCTAACTTAACTTTAGCTAATGTGTACTCTTTAAATTTTTCTTTATAAATAGTACCTAATTGATAATACGCAAAGTTTCTATCTTTTGCTAAACTATCAATCACCTTTTGGTCTGATGGTATTTTTGATATATAAAACTCTGGGTCAAAACGTTCTTCATCTGAAGCATTGACAGCAACATCAACAATTTCAGAACGCGTAAATTCATTTCCTTTTACCTTAGATAATCTCCAATTATCTTTTAACTTTCTATCTCCCCAAACCTTTATGAATTCACTTTTTCCGTAAGCCACGGTCGTAGGGTTATAAAAATAAAAGTCGCTTTTTTTACCCGCTTTAGCTCCAGGATTAGCCTTTACACTTTGGTTCGTTAATTTACCTCCAAATTTAGCATTATTAACTACAGTTATTTGTCCAGAGTTCGCTGCTTTACGACGTTCTTCGGCTTCTACCTCTTCTTTTTCAGCTTCTGCTAGAACTTTTAACTCTTCTGTGTAAGTCGTAAAATAACTGAGTCTATTTACTTCAGAAAGCGTTACCAATCTCAAAATACTATCATTTGACTGGGCGATATTTTCGTAGTAGATCACATCTTCAAGGTTTTCACGTTTCCGCTGAACAACACGATAAGGCTTAGAATTAAGCTTCATATTCTGCATGGTGCTATCATAATAAGCTCCAGCTTCCTTATACTCTGCAATATCAAAGCGCATATCCCCAAGCGTTGCATAATCTCTTGATCTTAATTCTTTGTCTCCTAAATTAGTACGCAGCGATTTGTTATAATAGGCAATTGCCATAGAGTCTCTTTTATTGGCTCTATGAAACTCTGCAATACGATAAAAAATCTTATCTAAAAATGGACGATTTTCACGGTCTTCCTCCAAATATGTTAAGTATTCTAAAAACTCAATTTGGTTACCGTTATCCATATCAAAGTTATTTGATTTGGCCAAATGCGCATTTACATAATATGATCTTGGAATCTTTCGATGCATACCAATAACCTTATCAAAGGCTAGGTTAGCACTATCCTTTTTCCCGAATTCATTATAAAGCTGACCAATGATAAAATTGAAACGTCCTTTTTCTTTATTCTTTTTTGTAAAGTCTGCAGCGATTGCCAATTGAACTAGGGCGCTATCTTTAGATTTGACGTTGATGTATGCTTTGGCTAGAATGGATGTTGCATCTGCTAAGTCTTGATCTTCTAACTCTTCTTGTTCTAAAAGACGTTTTAAATTTTTAATAGCTAGCTCATTATTTTCTAATCTAATGTTTGTTTTCTCTCTCCAAACTTTAGCAGTATTAATTTTATCACTAGCTGGATATTTATACAAAATATAGTTGAAAGCTTCTAAAGCCGGGATAAAACGTTGATCGAAGTAACGTGCTTGACCTAATAACAAATAAGATTCATCTATTTGTGGATTGTACTCTTTACCTTTAATGTTCATACCATGTTTTTGAACTGCTTTAATTGCTTTTTCTTCAGCACGTTCAAAATCCTGATTTTTAGATTGCCCAGGCATAATAATATCTTCTGTAACCTGCATACGCTCTATTGGAAGTAGTTCCCAGTAATTGTCTGTTGCAGCGTTGTCAACAGTTTCACGTCCTTTCTCTAAAGCAATATTCCCATTGTACAAAATATTGTACTTGGTTCCCAAAGCATGAAAATTTCGATTTACAAATTTATCTTTTTTACGTGAACAACTTGTGATAAGCATTGTTACGCAAAGGACTGATATTAAGACTTTAAAAGATGTATTCAAAAGGTTTAGTTTTTTGTAAATACTATAACTAAAATCGCTCGCATATATTATGTAGCGCTGTAAAAATAAGCATCTTTTTGAATTATCGTTGAAAAATGGGTATTTTATCAATGTATTGTGTAGTTTGATGGGGAATTTGTCTGGTTTGGAGTTGCAAAGACTTACTCCACTGAGAGACTTTCTAACAAAGGTACAGCGTCGCAAAACACACTTGATCGAGAATACAGTTTGGTGTGGTATTGTATATTGTTGAGTTATTTACTACTGTGTAGTTTTCACGAAAAGTTATAGAGAAATATAACGTAATGCGATTACTCGCGCGAAAACACAATGGCTATTTATTAAAAAATAGCCAGATTATAAATCTTCTATTAGTTTGGGTTGCTTTGCGACTCTACGCCTTTACAAAAAAAAATTAAGAGACAAAAGCCTCCACTGCTTCAGTACCAGCAAAATGCGCTTCTAGTTCTTTCAAAGTAGCCTCATTGGTTGCTAAATCTTTTATGACTTCACCTTTTTCTAAAACTACAATACGTTCGCAAACATCTGTTACATGCATTAAATCATGACTAGATACCAAAACAGTAACGCCTTGTTTTTCTGCTAGGTCTTTAATAATTCCTTTTAAACGAATTTGAGTTGTAGGATCCAAATTTGCAAATGGCTCATCAAGAATGATAACTTCTGGATTTCCTATTAATGCTGCAACAATTCCAGCTTTTTTCTGGTTTCCTTTACTAAGATCACGCAGATACTTTTTTTGACTTAGGATTTCACCATGAAAAAAGTCTTCAAACTGAGCGATGAGAGCATCAACATCTGCTTTGTTTTGACCGCGTAGCTCACCAATAAAGTAAAAATACTCTTCAGCAGTTAAATAGCCAATTAGAAAACTTTCATCAATAAAAGATGACGTGAATGGTTTCCAATCTTCACTTTCATGAACCAATACATCATTGTTTTTAATGTGTCCCGTAGTTGGTTGAATTAAATCTAACAACAAACTAAAATATGTTGTTTTTCCTGCACCATTGTTACCCACTAATCCGAAACTTTGACCTTTTGGAATCTCAAGACTTTCGATATGTAATACTGAAACGTCATTATATTTTTTTGATAGGTTTGATGTTATTATCATTAGTGTTGTGTGTTTTAAGTTCTAATTATTTTTTTTCGCTAAATGCTGCAATGGTCTTGTATTTTCCTTTTTGGTATACTTGTTCTATTTTATTTAAGAAAAAGTTTTTAAACACAATTCCAATAACGCCTGATAATGCCAACGTTATAAGTCCTGCATTAAAACTGATAAAGTGATAAGGTATAAAAAAGATTATTATTGGTAATAACATTTTTGGTAATGCTATAAGTAGTTGTGTTGGGTTAAAACCATTCGTGTTGCTAAAGGCTTTTGCCTTTGTATCTAATTCTATTGGGACTCTATTTAAGGCACCTCCAAATAAAGTGATAAATGTGTTAAGGCCAATATTAAATAATGCACCAGCTGCTATTATTAAATAAATATCCACGCCAAAATACAAGTACGGAGTACTTAATATAAATGCAACAATTACTGCAAAAACCATTAAATACCATTTAGATTCTAAATATTGTCTATACGGGATATTTTGACTCATTAAAAGTTTATAGTATTCACTATCCCAAGAAGGCACCAATTGGCCAAAGCTTAAAAGAAATCCACCGGTAATAAATATAGAAGCAAAACCTAATAAATACGGCATCTCTTCAATGTACACCTTTTGAGTAAAAAAGAATAAACCATAGAATAAGAAGAAAAATGACATCAATACCACTTGTTTTGGTCTTGCATTACGTGTAATCATTTTTATATCATTTTTTAGAAAAGGTGCAACGCTTCCAAAACGATCCATCCATGATAAATCTGTTGCATTAACTTCTTTTATTTTTTTAGAAACTGCGCCATCTAAATAAAATCCTTTTCTTATAAAATCAAAATTTGCCTTATACAAACCTAACATTGTTAACACTGGGATAATTGCTAAATAAGGCTGGTTATATAATCCATTACATATTTTCCCAAGTGGTTCAGTTACATCAAAAATATTAAAATACCTCAATGCTACAATTGCAATCACAACAGACGCAATACCATAAAAAACTGTATTGCTTTTATTGACTAAAAAATTTAGAAAGTTAATAGACATGGTAATGCACATTACAGCGAAAAACCATAAGATTACATTAGTTACTGGATAACCTTGGAATAATAATACTATAGAAAAAGGAAGAAATAATAAAATTGAAATAAAATTGAAAAACGAAAACACTGTTTTTCCTAATAAATAATGAATTACAGAGTTTCTTTTTATAGGAATAATCATTAAAGGCTTAATATTCATTACAGGCAGTTGCTGCATAAAATACCGAAGCATTAACTCAAATAATACCCAATAGATTAAATAATTGTTTACCATTACAAGTGGATCTATTTCTGGGAATGTCTTTTTAAGAATAAAAAACAATCCCGCACCAAGCATAAGTGCTGCGCCTCCAAAATAGATAACTCCAAAGAATAGTAAGATTTTAATAGCGATTCCTTTTTGAAAATAAGAAGCCCTTCTAAATTGTTTCCACTCTAAACTTAAAAAACGTTTGATCATAATTTTGGTTGGTTCATTTTTTATTCTAAAATATTAGTAGTCAAGAATCTCATTTTGTTACAAACTAAATTCTGAATAGGTCTCGTTTAGCAGGTCTTCTGCTTTATTTGGTAGGAGTTCAAAGCTGATGTACATCCAAAGAGTTATTAAAGTAGCGCACAAAGACAAAACACCCATCATCGTTGGTGATAGTAACAAACTATCTGTGAGACGATGTGCCGAGGGCAACTGTGAAAGTAATAAAAGTGCTGAAACTCCAGCTTGTTTGAATATCATCTCTTCTAACATCCATTTCTTTTTAGAAAGCTTTTTTCTGCGTTTAAATTGTCTATTTAATTGAACGCTTTTATAAAGGCACCAAAGCGCAATAATACTGAAAGACCCAATTATGGCATTAGTTGCGAAAGTAGAACTAAGCACTGCATAAAATCCTAACCAAATAGAAAGTGTTATTACTAACTTCGGAACTGTAAACCACTCCTTAAGTTCCTCCAATAAGTATTTATGATATCGCTTACCCATCGCTTTTTGCCGTTTTGAAACCACATCCATAAAACCGAAAATTCCAAACTTTTTAAAAGCTTTATTCCGAGCTTCAGCATAAGGTAGCTTAGGGTGTTTAACCCAAACAGATTCGATATCGTTCGCCATATGATCAACCAATTCAGCCTGTAGGTCATAATGTTCTACAAAATGAAGTCGTGTAAATGCGTAAAGATCTTCTATTTCGTCTTTGGATATTTTCATAATTAAGAGGTCATAAATTTATAATCATTACGATATTGGTTAATAATTTGTAGCGTGATTTTTATAATGAGTACGCTCAATGTTACCATCATAGCCATTATAATCGCTACAATAAAAAAGTTGCTCTTACTTTGAATATAAAAACTACTGAAAGAACTCAAAAAATTAAATAATTGAAAACACATCAAATACACAAAAGCTAATCGCTCAACACCAGAAAACCTTGGTATCTTATAAATAGTCAATGCAATAACATATACTGTGCAAAATGGCACAATTGATAGTATGGGAAATACCGATATAATATCTTTTAGCGCTTCAACGTCAATAGTCAACAGCCATTTATAACTCAAAAATAATACTGCGCAAAATATAAGCAAAATAGGTAATTTGATTAATTCAACCCATAATCGTTTTAAGATCGTTTTATCTGCTCCTTTTATAAATTGTTTGTTGTTATCTAATACCGTTGCTTTATTATGCACCATATAAAATTTGAATGTCTCATAGAATCCTAGATTATTTGAATTTATGAGTTGTTCAATTTCCGAAGCCACATGATCTATCATCTCCATGCGAATGTCTGCATACAAAATATCTGAGTTTTCTAGATAATTTTCAATAAAATATATCTGCTCCTTTTCCAATCTAACCATTATTCCAAACTCACTTTAGGGTTTACCAATACCTGCATTGTTTTGATATATTCTTGCAATTCTTCTAATTTACTAATCGTTTCTTTGTTGCCTTCTTGGGTTAATTTATAATATTTACGAAGTCTATTATCAACCTTTTTAACCTCAACCTCTAACAATCCCTCGGCTTCTAATTTGTGAAGCGCAGGATACAAAGCCCCTTCGGTAATCTTTAATTCACCTTTCGTTAGTTCTTTCACTTTCTGGGTGATTTCATAACCATACATCTTATCACTTTCATTTAATAGTTTTAAGATAATAGTCACTAAACTACCTTTATATAACTTTGAATTCGCCATAAAACAAATATACATAATATTCTTATGCATATGAACATTATGTATTAATTTTTTGCTCAAAAAAATGTCTATGTGTTTTAGCTTCGTTATTTTTACAAAAAAAAATATGTCACAATTTCATAAGCTCTCTATTAAAGAAATAACTAAAGAAACTGAAAAAGCGGTTACCATTAGTTTTGATGTTCCGGAAGAATTAAAAGATACATTCCAATTTAAAGCAGGACAGTATATTACTTTAAAAACTGATATTAATGGCAATGAAGTACGACGTGATTACTCATTATGTTCCTCTCCAAAAAGTGGAGCATTAAAAGTTGCTGTAAAAGAAGTTGAGGATGGTACATTCTCCTCTTATGCAAATACGCATTTAAGTGTTGGTGATGTCTTAGAAGTTGCACCTCCAAAAGGACGTTTCTTATTTGAGCCTAACGATTCTAAAACTAAAAATGTGGCTTTATTTGCTGCTGGTAGCGGTATTACACCAATATTGAGTATTATAAAATGTGCTTTAGAAGAAGAGGTACAGAGTAAAATCATCTTGGTCTATGGTAATAAAACAACCAAAGACACGATGTTTCTAAATGAATTGTTAGAATTACAACATCAATATAATTCTCGTTTTTCAATACAATTTGTATTTAGTCAAGCAGATGAAAATGAATCCATATTTGGTCGTATTGAGAAAAGCACAGTAAATTATGTGATGAAAAACAAGTATAAACATATTGATGTTGATGCTTATTACCTCTGTGGACCAGAAGCCATGATCCATACAGTTAAAGATGTGTTGACTGAGCATGGGAAAGATGAAGACCGTATTCATTTTGAACTTTTCAAAGCTGCAAAACCTACTTCTACAAACGACTCAACAGTTGCCAGCGGAAAAACTAAAATAAGTATTCTAGTGGACGACGAAACATTTGAGTTTGAAATGTCTCAAAAACAAACCATTTTAGAAGCTGCTCTAGATGAAGATATTGATGCACCTTATTCTTGTCAAGGCGGAATCTGCAGTAGCTGTATTGCAAAAGTGACAGAAGGTAAAGCTGTAATGCGACAAAACAATATTTTAACAGATGGTGAATTGGCAGATGGATTAATATTAACGTGCCAAGCACAACCTACAACACCTACAATTGTAATTGATTATGACGATGTATAATTTACAGATCATCTAATTTATATGCTTTTAACCTTTTAAAAACAACACTTTATCGAAAAAACAAAAGATATCCTCACCTATTCTTGATAGCTAATTTTAATCAAAATATTTTCGTTCCAGATTAGAATTTAATCGTAGGGATTATCTAAAATTCTATATCTTGCCTCGTTCGTTTATAGAACGAGGCTTTTTTATTTTAAAGTAGCTTTAATTTTAGAAACTATTTGCTCTGGAGCAATAGAACGCATCGCTTTTTCGTAACCTTCTGGGACCGTATTGCCATAAATAGAAGTAGGTATTTTAGGGTATTTTAATCTATCTGCTAAAATAGCAGAGTCTATCGTATGATTAAATGGTAAAAAACCTGCGTAAGGGTGTGTTACTCCCCAAACAGTAACAACTTTTACACCTAACATAGCAGCCATGTGTGCATTACCAGAATCCATTGCGAGCATTATATCTAAATTGGATATCATGTCTAATTCTTCGTCAAGGGAAAACTGTCCAGCCAAATTAATAACATTATCAAATTGTTTGGCAAGCGTATTTAAGATTGTCTTTTCGGTATTGCTTGCTCCAAATAATAGTACTTTATAATCTGTAGACAATGCTTCAATAACTGTAGCCATTAGATCTAAAGGGTACATTTTTCCATCAAAGGCTGCAAACGGCGCTATACCTATCCAAGGTTTTGAATCCTTTCCAATAACTTGTATACAGCTCTCTTTTAGGTTTTCTTTCTTTGGAAAAATGGGTTGACTCAAATCAATTGGATAACCTAAGATTTCAAAAACATCAGCATAACGTTGATGGGTGCTTTTTAGTTGTTGGAATGATTGACCGCTTGTCAAAGCCTTCTTTTCTTGACGACCTTTATCTATTTGCACGACCCGTTTTCCGAAGAGAAAAAATTTCAAAATCTTACTTCTCAAGACATTGTGTATATCGGCAACAGCGCCTATATCTAATGCTTTAAGTTCTTTTGATAGTTTATAAAGTCCAAAAACACCTTTATGATTGCCTTTTATATCTGCAGAAACCACAGTTATATTGGGAATGTTTCTGAAAAAAGGCTTAAAAAATGGTTTGGTTAAAACCGTAACTTTCACGTCTGGATATTGCGTTATAAGTGCTCTTAAAACAGGAATAGTCATCGCCACATCTCCCATAGCTGAGAGACGAATTACTAGAATATGTTTTGGTTTAAGCATAAAAAAATAGCCATTTAAAGCGTATCTATAATCTAGTTTTAGATGCTTCGCTTCGCTCTGAATAACATGAAATTATTTTTGAGAACGCAACACAGGATTAAGCTCGTCATCATTATAAATTTTCATTTGCTTGTAAACTTTCATGTACTTATCCCCTCTGCTAATATCCTCTAAAAGTGCATCAATTGCTGTTGATAAATCAGTGCGCTGCTCTAATAAAATATCTAATTTAGTTTGACATGCTGCTCTATGAGCATCAGACGCATCTGTGCGAGTTACCTCTTCATTCATATGAAATACTTTTAGCGCTAAAATTGACAATCTATCAACTCCCCAAGCAGGGCTTTCGGTATTTATTGTCGCATCTTCTTTTGGTGATGCATTACTATATTTTTCAAGAAAATAACTATCAATATACTCCACCATATCTGTTCTATCTTGATTGGAAGCGTCAATTTTACGTTTCAATGTTAAGGCAGCAACTGGATTTATTTGTGGATCACGAATGATGTCTTCATAGTGCCATTGTACAGTGTCAATCCAACACTTTCTATATAAAAGGTGCTCTAATAAATTGGCATCTTTATCATAAGTATTTGTGAAAGGTTGATCAACTGTATTGATAACGTGGTATCTTCCAATAACATCTTGAAATATTTTATTAGCTTTTGCTGAAAACATAATATGAAATTTTAGAGTACAAATATATGGGTATTTCTTGAAGTGATTTAAAATTTTTCCTTTTGCTAAAAAATTGATGTTTTTTATTCACTTTTCCTCTTTTTTTCCTTCCTTAACAATGCTATGCAACTCGAAAAGTCATCAATTGAACGAAAAATACCTAATTTTCGCAAGAAAGCAAGAAACTGAAATCACTTCATTAACTTTAGCATTCACAAACTGAACACTCAACTATGCATATTCATAATTTATCACAAGAAGATTCTATCTTAAATTCATTTATTTCAGAAATTAGAGATGTCAATATTCAAACAGATCGTATGCGTTTTAGACGAAATATTGAGCGCATAGGAGAGA
>JAWUWM010000078.1:0-35296 GCA_034111845.1 Psychroserpens sp.
AGATATTATTCCTGATCTAGCAATGGCAAAGGCTTGTTTTAATAGCTTATTACACACAGCTATCAATGCAAATATTTTATGCTTTCCTTTTACCACGATTCACTCATAAAGAGCTCTGCACGCTTTGTTGTATTTACAAGCGGTAAAACTACACATAAACAATAAATTCCTGAGTTTCTGATTTCCCATTTTACTAATTCTTGGTCGTCCTTTTACACTGCTTCCACTTTCCCGAATCACTGATGTAAGACCTGCGTAACTGCACAATTCACTTATACTTTAAAAACGCTCAAAACTACCCGTTACAACAATTAACATAACGGCTATTTTTCTACCGATTCCTGGGATCCTTTTTATACGTGCAAAGAACTCTCGATGTGACTCTTTTACCAATAGCAATAACTTATCTTCTAACGTTTTCGTCTCTTTATCGAGCTATCCTAAACTACGTTTTAAGGACCTCTCAACAGCTTTACTCGGCTCACCTAAAACAGATTCCCAATACAATTTAGTCTTTAACATAGTGCTCTGTTTTGTATACGTAGAAAGGACTCTGGTTATTTGAAGACTTTCTTAAACCTCTTTAGAGCTACCTTTCCATAGCTTTAATTCTACTTGCGCGGTGTAAGCGCAAATAATTTTTGAATCACTCTTGTCCGTCTTGATCTTCGATAGTCTCATTTGGATAAAACGTTCTACTACTAAGGGATTTTGAATGGAGACTTTTTTACCGTCTTCAAACAAATAATAAGTCGACTGGTAATGATAATAATCCGTAGCTTCCATTACACAATGATAATTACAATTTAAGAGCTTTTTAAACTTCTTAAAGCCTGAAACTTTATTTTTAAAGTGATAATAGTTGCCATCAGAATCTGTAACATCAAAAACTAAATGGCTGATGTCAAGTTATTCATATAGCTTCTATTATTTTAACAGATATTCATGATGTGCTTCGTAGTTTAAAATATTTAATAGCTTTATTCATAGAAAAATGTTTTTGATTAAAGGAGATACTACGCAAGTTTCAAAGACTTAAAATCGAGATCTAAAGTCTCACAGAACTGTTCGAAATCTATGTAGAAAAGAGAGGGGATTTACAATGTTGACGACGTCTTAAGCTTCTGCGTATATATTAACCTTATTCCTCTCTTTTGTCTTTTCTGATTATATTCTAAATTTAATGAATTGTAAACTTAAGACGTGTATAGAAAATTACCGGTTCTCTATGTGCTTAGAAAAAGCTAACCTACAAAACGGTAACTAACTATGCACAAAAGTGTTAAAGTCTAAACCAAGACCCAATCACAATCAACCCTATTTCCTCAAATAAATTTCACTCCAAAAAATAAATAAAATTGTTTATCAAAATAATTTTCATAGATTTACTTGAATAAATTATTAGAAATAAATGCAAAACTGCGTCATTTCATATAAACAAAGACAGACCTCTTATATAAAGAGTAGGACGTGCTATGTGATATGATACTATAATTATTTAACCAACCAATCATAAAAAGTCCGACGTTAACGTTGGACTTTTTACATTTACAAAACAACCAAAATGAAAAAACTATACTTTAATTATATTGATACTTTTAGAGGACTGTCCACCGAAGTTTGGTGGTTAGCACTTATGACCTTTATAAATAGATCAGGAACCATGGTTATTCCTTTTCTGTCTTTATATCTCACAGATGATTTAGAGTTTTCTCTTAAAGATGTAAGCTGGATTATGAGTTGCTTTGGTTTAGGTTCTGTTATTGGAACATGGTTAGGTGGAAAGCTAACTGATAAGATTGGCTATTACAAAGTCATGGTGCGAAGTTTACTAAGTACAGGGGTTTTATTTATTGTACTTCAATTCATAAATACCTTTGCTAGTTTATGCGTGGGTATATTTTTGGTTATGGTGGTTGCAGATACCTTTAGACCTGCAATGTTTGTTGCCATGAGTGTGTATAGTAAACCTGAAAACAAAACAAGATCTGTAACACTCATTAGACTCGCTATTAATTTAGGCTACTCTGCTGGCCCAGCTGTTGGTGGTTTAATAATTACGTCATTAGGATATTCTGGATTATTTTGGATGGATGGTATCACCTGTATTCTAGCGACTTTATTATTAATGAAAGTACTTAATCCAAAAGTTGCAAAAGCTATAGATGATAAAATTGTTGAAAATCCTGTTTCAGTTTTTAAAGACAAACCATTTTGGATATTTTTTGCAGCTATGACTATTTTCGGGATTATATTTTTACAATATTTTTCTACTATGCCTCTATACTACAAAGATATTCATGGTCTAACAGAACTTGAAATTGGTTTGCTTTTAGGCCTTAACGGATTCATTATTTTTGTTTTAGAAATGCCACTTATAAAATGGTTAGATGACAGTCATTTTACCAAAATAGGTTTGATGTTATTTGGATTATTTCTAACTGCTTTAAGTTTTTATGTGCTTAATTTAACCCATTGGATAGGCATCCTATTTATAGGTATGCTATTTATGACTGTTGGAGAAATGATTGCATTCCCTTTCTCTAATGCATTTGCAATGGATCGCGCAAAAAAAGGAAAACAAGGTGAATATTTATCTATGTATGTCATGGCGTTTTCAATTGCTCATGTTTTTGGTCATAACGTTGGACTACGATTAGTGGATCGTTATGGATATAATACGACGTGGTCTATTATGGTCGCTCTTGGTATAATTGGCGCATTACTTTTAGGCTATCTAAGAAAAATTTTAGCTACCGAAAATGAACTGATATAAGTCTAAATCAAATCACTATACCATCATTAGATATAAAAAAAATTCTTGAGTTTTATAAAACTTTAGGGTTAAATATAATTGCAGATGCTTTACCTAATTATATTCGGTTTGAATGTCCTGACGGAAATGCAACGTTTTCAATACATAAAGTCGACACCTTACCAACAGGTGATGGCATCTCAATTTATTTTGAAGATGATAATCTAGATGAGCTTGTGAAAAATCTTCAGAGTAAAGACATAGAATTCATCTCATTGCCAGAAGACAAACCTTGGTTATAGCGAGAAGCACATTTGATACCAAAAGAACTTCATAATAATTACATCATTCTATTTTCCGCAGGAAATAACAGACTAAATCCACCTTGGCGAATTTAGCCTTCTTTGATTATTTCAATACTGTAAACTCAATTTTAGAATCGTTAAACACCGAATGTGTTTGGGTCTTAAAATCACTCTCTTTAGCTTTATAAATATTAGGTACGAATGTTTGCGGATTTAAATCAATCAACGGAAACCATGTACTCTGAACCTGGACTTGTAATTTATGACCTTTTTTAAATGTGTGATGCACATCTTGTAACTTGATATTAACTTCTGTTGGTTGGTTTGGCACAAATGCTTCAGGGTTTTCAAAACTGTTTCTAAAACGTCCGCGCATCACTTCACTTCTTACCATCAAATGATAATTACTCATTGATAAATGATCTTGCATACCGTCTTCTTGCTCCTCGGTATCTGCAGGATGAACATCTACAATTTTCACAACCCAATCTGCATCTGTTCCCGTAGTTGAGACATTAAGTTGTGCTAGAATATCACCAGCTAGTGTTATATCGGTTTCTAATATTTCGGTTTCAAATACAAGAACATCAGGACGTCTTGCTGCAAAGCGTTGATCGTCTGTCATATATTTTCGTGGTGTGAATACGGTTTTAATATCTTCGGAATAAGGTACAGGACGTTTTAAATCACTTACAAATGACTCTTTAGAATTTCCTTTTTTAGAATTAGAGAGTTCTTGGTTTGCATTTAAGTACATAGACTGTTTCTCAGCTTTCCTTGGAGGCCAGCTATCAAAACTATTCCACTCCTTTTTACCAGAATCAAATACATAAGCTTCTGGTAATCCTGAATTTTTATCGCCTTTTCCTTTCAAGAAATGGTTAAAAAACTTCGTTTCAACATCACGTTGAAATTTTAGAGATATAGAATCTCCAAAGAAATAATTACCAACATAATTTTTGACATCACTCCTAGCCCAACGACCATGATCCCAAGGTCCAAAAACCATCGTGTTGTAATTGTCTGGATTATGCTTTTCTATTGTTTTATACGTTTCAAATGGACCATATAAATCTTCGGCATCAAATAATCCACCAACAACCATAGTAGCTACACTTGGCTTAATATCTTTTAGGTTTTGAATTAAACCTTTAGATTTCCAAATCGTATCGTAATTTGGATGATCTACAATTTCTTTCCAAAACACATCATCAATTCTGTCAGATTGTTTTACAGACTTGTCATCTGGTATATCATATTGAAAATATTTGTTCAAATTACTTAAAGGTCCTGCATCAAGAAAAAATTGATATTGATCTTGTGTTTTCATTTCTGGAAATTTATACCAAGCAGAATCTGTTGGTTGATCTTTAGTTGTACCAAATAAAGACACTGCTCTAAAGTAACTCAGTAAAAAAGCACCATTATGATGAAAATCATCAAAAAAGAAATCTCCAATACAGGCTTGAGGTGATGCTGCTTTTAAAGCGGGATGCGCATCAATAGTAGAATATGTAGCGTAAAAACCTGGGTATGAAATCCCCCAAGCACCCACATTACCGTTATTATTTTCAACATTATTGACTAACCAATCAATCGTATCATACGTATCTGATGCCTCATCAATTTGAGAATCCTCTGTTTTATTTGGGATATAAGCACGCATATTATCATAGACGCCTTCACTCATCCAACGACCCCGTACATCTTGATAGACAACAATATTTCCTTCTTTCATTAAATGAATGTTAGGGCCAATCTTCGTTTTAAATTCTCCATCACCATAAGGTCGAGAACTATAAGGCGTTCTCATCATTAAAATAGGATAGGTCTGACTTTCATCTTTTGGTGAATAAATTGTGGTGTGAAGTTTTATACCATCACGCATTTCAATCGTCACCTCTTGTTTGTTATAATTATCTTTTACGTAAGTGTCTTCTACTTTTTCATCTTCGGAAATGGGCTCGACTTTAGAAGTCTTTGAGCATGATGTAAAAATGAGGCTGATAATAATGACAAATCTAATAAGTATTTTCATGTATAAGTGTTCTAAATTTCTAATGACTAAATTTACGAAAACAAACTGCGATTTTTAATAAATGAAACATATACTATCATTATTTACAATACTGTTATTGGTAAGCTGTAATTCTTCCGAAGAGAAAAAAGAAAATTCTGATAATAAGATGCTGAAACAAGTTAAGCATGACGCAAAGTACGTTCCAGTAATAGAACCTAACCATTATAACGTAGGGTTTTTAATTATGGATGGTGTTTTTAATACAGAATTGACTGCCCCTTTTGATATTTTTCAGCATACTATTTTTAGAGACAGCATAAAGCCTATGAATGTATTTACGGTTGCAAATACTGATGATACTATTATGACTTTTGAAGGGATGCGCATTCTTCCAGACTATAATTACACCAGCGATAAACTGCCAAAAATTGATATTCTTGTAGTACCAAGTGCAGAACATCATTTGGATACCGATTTAGATGATAAAGCCATGATTGCTTTTGTTAAACATGTTGCCAAAGAAGCACAATTTATAACATCTCATTGCGATGGCTCCTTTGTTTTAGCACAAGCGGGATTACTTGAGAATACAGTTTCAACAACATTCCCTAGTGATATTGATACGATGCGAGCCCGTTTTCCAAATCTAGATATTAGAAAAGAGGTGTTATTTGTGCATGATGGAAAATACATCACATCGGCTGGTGGTGCAAAATCATTTGAAGCTGCATTATATCTCTGTGAATTCCTCTACGGAAAAGAGATTGCTCAAAGTTTAGCTGGAGGATTGGTGATTGATTGGAAACTAGAAGAAGTACCTCATTTAATTATCAACAAAGAGTGATATAAAAGCATTTGAAACATAAAATAAAATGCCCCTATTCATTAAAGCAATGGAGATTCAAAAGCTAGTTGAGCATATTGAAAAAGCTGTTAAGAGTACTCAAATTAAATATAAATTAGAATACTAAGCAGGTATGATTGAGGGCAATCTTCAATTTCTCATCAAAAACAGCTTAATAATCCCTGCCAAAATAGCTAATGCAGCACATGAAGATGTGCTTTATGATATCAAAATGGAAAACGCTGCAATTATTAGAATAGCAGCTAAAGAGTTAATAACTGATGCGAAAGGCTTACAAATAAATGGTTACAAGGATATAGAGTATCTCGATTTACTAAGAGCTGAAGTCTAATAATTTAGAATTTTATTTGCAGAATGGGTAAGAATATTTGATACATGGGACTATATCATAGATCGTTGGGGACTTTTTAATACGCCAGGAATCAATTACAACCATCACGATCCTGATGACGATATTACTTTGAATTCCGATGATTTTTAATACATATCTTCTTTTCAAAAAAAACCCAATTCACACTGTAACTTAATACTGCATGTTATTTAAGAGGTTTCACTTCGTTGTGCTTAACAACATGCGACAATACAATTTGCGTCTTCGTTTCTCCATAAACAATCAACTGATCTATAAATAATTCCAAGTGTTTTTGATTTTTTAAGACCACTTCCATTACAATGTTTTCGTTGCCTGTAATACGATAGCAGTTTATCACCTCATCATAGGTCTTTACTTTCTCCAGAAAAGGCTTTAACATTCCCATAAACGCTCTAACCGTGATGAGTGCCTTTAATTGATATCCCACTTCAAAAGGAGAAACCAACGTGTTATAACTTTGAATGATACTAGCATCTTCCATTTTCTTAATCCGTTCTGAAACTGCAGGAGAACTGATGCCAACTTGACGACCAATTTCTGCATTAGACTCCCTTGCATTTAGCTGTAAGCGTTTCAAAATTTTCCAATTGAGACTATCTATAAACATTTAAAGTAATTTCAAAATATACGTTAATAATTAAATCAAATATACGAATTAACCTTAATATCGAAAGTATAATCTCGAAACTTGTCAGTAACTTTGATTGCGTTGCTAAAGAAAAAATGAATTACAATATCCCATCTCATTTATCTGAACTGCCTATCTATCAAAAGGCTATGGATATTCTCGTGTTATCGAGAAATATTTCCACATATATTAATCAGGATTTATCATATCTACGACATGATGGCTCTGAGGATGCTAATATTTATTTTTCTGGTGATATCATTCAGCAATCCGAATCTTTGGTTCCTGAAATTGAAAAAGCACAAGCTGAATCTTGTTCGTATAAAAAATACAAACATTTAGATTCACTTGAACGATTAATACATCGTTTACATTTAAACTGTAACCGTTTGCAGCATTGCAATAGTAATGGAAGAGACTACTTGCCTATTCTTCAAATCGAATTAAAGAAATTTAGGCGTTTACAGCGCAATTGGATGATGACCTTGTAAATTTCAACACTGGTGTTTTATTTACTAGCTAAACCTTCCTAGGGTATTAAACTCAATAACAATATAACTTTCTGCTTGAAAATATTTTTCGGACTGTACAATGTTTAATAGCCAGTCTAAATAGTTTTCTGATTGTCTTCTAAAAGAATAAGATAATTTGGTTTCCATGATATTGGGATATTTTGGTTACTCAAATTTAGCTTTGGAAACTTAAAACGAACATAATTCGAATATAATTCGAATATATATTAGACTAATCCTAGTATAAACCCCTCGATTCGTAAAAAATGCAAAAATTGACGCTAAAGCCAAGTAGAAAACCTCTGGATATAACATTAAAATATTAAAAACCAAATACTTAACAATTACTTAATCTTCAACTATTCTTATTATAGCTGAATGTTGGATAGGAAAATTACAAGAATTAGCAATAAAGCAGAGTTTATTAGCTTCTTTGTGAAGACTCATTGCTTTATCAATCATATATCCCTTTGAAACTGTTACTATTGGGTTTAATACAACTGATGTAAACGCGCCACTCCCATCTGCTTTCAATTCTAAAATACCTACCGCCTCATCTTGATAATCTATGAGCTCGATTCCGTGTTGAGCACATACGTAGAAGTAAGACATCATATGACATGACGATAGTGCAGACAGTAACAAATCTTCTGGATTGTATTTGGTTTCATCACCTTTAAAGGCTTTAGCTGCTGACACTGTCAATGGTGATTTATCGTCTATAAAAACCTGATGCGTTTTTCCGTTAACAGAAACATCTAGAGCGTTTTTAGCTGACCACTTGGCTTGTACTTTGAATAGTGTTTTAAACATATTTTATTAAAAATAAATCCCAAACAGAATTTGGGATTTGTACTTTATCTTATTTTAAGATCCCGAAGGAAATCCGGGATAAGCGACTCACACAATTTTTTCGAAAATAAAATTGGTTCGCTGAGATCCCGAAACGAGTTGGGGATAAGCGACTCACACAATTTTATAAAAACAAAATTGGTTCGCTGCTTACATATTTCTCCTATACTGACCTCCTACTTCAAATAGTGAACTTGTGATTTCTCCCAAAGAACATACTTTACAAACATCCATCAACGCATCAAAAATATTCTCATTGTTAATCGCTTTATGTTGTAAATCTTTCAGTAATTGCTCAGTGTCATTTGCTTTATGCAGATTCTCTAAAGTTTTAATTTGAAATTGCTTCTCTTCTTCGGTAGCACGAATAACTTCCGCAGGTAAAACCGTTGGTGATCCTGTACTACTTAAAAACGTGTTCACACCAATAATTGGAAATTCACCATTATGTTTCAACGTCTCATAGTACAAACTCTCTTCTTGAATTTTACTACGTTGGTACATGGTTTCCATAGCGCCTAAAACACCACCACGCTCTGTAATACGATCAAATTCTAATAAGACTGCTTCCTCTACTAAATCGGTTAGTTCTTCAATAATGAATGATCCTTGTATTGGATTTTCATTCTTATTTAAACCTAATTCTTTATTGATAATCAATTGTATTGCCATGGCACGACGCACCGACTCTTCAGTTGGTGTTGTAATCGCTTCATCATAAGCATTTGTATGTAGTGAGTTACAGTTATCGTAAATCGCATACAACGCTTGGAGTGTTGTACGAATATCATTAAAATCAATTTCTTGAGCATGTAAACTACGACCAGAGGTTTGAATATGGTATTTCAACATTTGTGCTCGTGAGTTCGCACCATACTTATTCTTAAGTGCTTTCGACCAAATTTTTCTAGCCACACGACCAATCACAGCATATTCTGGATCGATTCCGTTTGAGAAAAAGAAGGATAGGTTTGGACCAAATTTATTGATATCCATTCCTCTAGAAAGATAGTACTCAACGTATGTAAACCCGTTAGACAATGTAAACGCTAATTGCGAAATTGGATTTGCTCCAGCCTCTGCAATATGATACCCTGAAATAGATACCGAATAGAAATTACGAACATTATTCTCGATAAAATATTCTTGTACGTCACCCATTAAACGCAGCGCAAATTCCGTAGAGAAAATACAGGTGTTTTGTGCTTGATCTTCTTTTAAAATATCGGCTTGTACCGTTCCTCTAACTTGAGCAATTGTTTTGGCTTTAATATTTGCATAAATGGCTTCTGGCAAAACTAAATCACCAGTAACACCGAGTAACAGTAATCCTAATCCGTTATTACCCTCAGGTAAATCTCCATTATATACTGGACGCTCTTTACCTTTGTAAATAGCCACTATTTTTGCTTCGACTTCGTTTTCTAAGCCATTGTCTTTGATATAAATCTCACATTGCTGATCAATAGCAGCGTTCATAAAGAACCCTAACAACATTGGAGCGGGACCATTAATCGTCATACTCACAGAGGTCATAACATCTGCTAAATCAAAACCAGAGTACACTTTTTTAGCATCATCCAAACAACAAATAGAAACACCTGCATTACCAATCTTACCATAGATATCTGGTCTGTGATCTGGATCATTCCCGTAGAGTGTCACACTATCAAAAGCTGTAGATAAACGCTTAGCTGGTAATCCCATACTCACGTAATGAAAACGACGGTTTGTACGCTCTGGCCCACCTTCTCCTGCAAACATACGTGCTGGATCTTCACCTGTTCTTTTAAATGGATACAATCCTGAAGTAAATGGAAATTCACCTGGTACATTCTCTTGTAATGTCCAACGTAAAATATCTCCCCAAGCTTGATACTTAGGCAGCGCTACTTTTGGAATCTGTGAATGTGATAGCGACTCTGTATGCGTTTCAATTTTTATTTCCTTGTCTCTCACCTTAAAGGTGTAGATTGGATTTTTATATTTATTTACTTTCTCGTCCCAACCAATAATAACTTCCCAATTGTAAGGATCTAGGTTCAATTTTACACGGTCAAATTCTTTAAACAATAAGTTTATAAACTGTATTTGAGATTCCTTGTCAGGCGTTCCTCCTTCTAACGAAATGACACTGCCTTTGTCATTCAGAGCAGAGCGAAGAATCTCCTCTTGCTCTAAACCTAACTTACTAATAAAAGACCTTTCGACTGCGCTCAAGGTGACATTTGTAGCAGAACAAATCGTTTTATAAATCCCAAAGAGTCTTTGAGCGACTTCAACTTGTTCATTTGCAGTTTTATCGTAAGCACGATTACTCTCAGCAATTTCAGACAAATAACGTGTTCTTGCAGGCGGAATTACAAATATTTTTTCGCTCATTTCGTCGGAAATTTGAAATGTCGAATGTAAGTCTGTATCCGTTTTTTCTACCAACTTATCCATAATCGCTTTGTAAAGCGTATTCATACCTGGATCATTAAATTGAGAGGCGATAGTCCCGAAAACTGGCAAATCATCTTGATGAACATCCCAAAGATGATTATTACGCATGTACTGCTTTTTCACATCGCGCAAGGCATCTAGTGAACCGCGTTTATCAAATTTATTAATCGCTACCAAATCTGCAAAATCAAGCATGTCAATTTTTTCGAGCTGTGTAGCTGCTCCAAATTCGGGAGTCATTACGTATAAGGATACGTTTGAGTGTTCTATAATTTCGGTATCTGATTGTCCGATTCCTGAAGTCTCTAATATAATAAGGTCAAATTCTGCAGCTTTCAAAACCTCAACTGCTTCGTTGACATATTTAGATAATGCTAAATTAGATTGACGAGTCGCCAAACTACGCATATACACTCTTGGCGAATTGATAGCGTTCATTCTAATCCTGTCGCCTAAAAGCGCACCACCTGTTTTACGTTTTGAAGGATCTACAGAAACAATACCTATTGTTTTCTCTGGAAAGTCGACTAAGAAACGACGCACCAATTCATCTACTAAACTAGATTTACCAGAACCTCCAGTTCCCGTAATTCCTAAAACTGGTGTTTTAGAATCTTTATTTTTTATATGTATTTTATCTAATGTTGCTTTGGCTACTTCTGGAAAGTTTTCGGCAGAAGAAATGACGCGTGCAATAGCTCTTGAGTTTTTCTTTGGAAGCAAATCCACCTCACCATTTAGTGAATCTCCAATAGCAAAATCAGATTTTTCAACCAAATCATTAATCATTCCTTGGAGCCCCATTGCTCTTCCGTCATCTGGCGCATATATTCTGGTGACGCCATAATCCATGAGTTCTTTTATTTCCGAAGGTAAAATAACACCTCCTCCTCCACCGAAGATTTTTATATGTCCTGCGCCTCGCTCTTGAAGCAAATCATACATATATTTAAAATACTCGTTATGTCCCCCTTGGTAGGACGTCAAGCAAATAGCATTTACATCTTCTTGAATGGCAGTATTCACCACGTCATCAACACTTCTATCATGGCCTAAATGAATCACCTCAACACCTGTGGATTGGATGATACGACGCATGATATTTATGGAGGCGTCGTGACCGTCAAAAAGTGCTGCTGCGGTTACTATTCTAACTTTATACTTTGGCTTATATGGTACTGCTTGCTTCATTCGTAAAATTATGAGATTTAATAGATACAAATTTACGGAATATTCAAAAAAAATAAGGGTTTACAATAAAATATCTAAAAGTTTAATTTTGGAGGGCATCGTGTTCATTTTAGGTTAACTTGACCATTCAATTTGACTTATTGATATGAAACGAGCGTGTTCAAAATTTTATGACCCAAAGGAATGATTTATAGCGAGCAGCATGTGACCTTTGAAAAACGATAACTATAAACACATGAAAAGAATCATCATACAAATCCATTGTAAAGATAAATCTGGTATTATAGCCTCTGTCACTGATTTCATTTCTAGTGGTAATGGAAACATTGTTTACATAGATCAACATGTGGATAGAGAGCAAGATATATTTTTCATGCGAACAGAAAGCGAATTTGAAAGCTTTTCAATGGCCACTTTTAAGTCTAAGTTCAAAACTGAACTAGCCAATCAATTTGAAATGAACTGGGAAATTTATAATGCTGAGGATAAACCTAAAATGGCTTTATTTGTTTCTAAGTACGACCATTGCTTATATGATATTTTAGGGCGCTATAGATCTGGAGAGTTGCACTGCGAACTCCCACTTATAATAAGTAATCATCTGGATTTAAAACCAACTGCTGATTATTTTAATATTCCCTTCTATCATATACCAGTCAACAAAGACACTAAGGCAGAAGCTGAAAGTAAACAATTACAGTTACTAGAAAAGCACAATGTTGACTTCATCGTGTTAGCACGATATATGCAAATAATTTCTGGACGGTTGATTGACCGTTATACAAATAAGATCATTAATATTCATCATTCCTTTTTACCGGCTTTTATTGGTGCAAAACCCTATCACTCTGCTTTTAAAAGAGGTGTTAAAATTATTGGAGCCACCAGTCATTATATTACTGAAGAGTTAGATGCAGGTCCTATTATTGAGCAAGATGTTGCTCGTGTATCCCACACCTATTCAATTAAAGACTTAATTACTAAAGGTCGTGACTTAGAAAAAATAGTACTAGCTACAGCCATTAAACACCATATTAACCGCAAAGTGATGGTCTATAACAATAAGACAGTTATTTTTTATTAGTATCTGTATAATAACCTTTAGTAGAGCAAAACTTAAACTCCCAATAACATAAGAATATTATTTTTTTGATAGAATATTAAAATTTTGAATTAGTTAATAGATCAGTCCATTCCTATTTCAAAAAAAACAGTTATTTACGAATATGTATAGCCACACCAACTATAGACCTAATGTTGGTTATGTGACCTATCATTAACTATTATATCTTAATTATGAACGATCAAAATATTTCACAACTAGCTACTTAACGCTAAGTTTTAATTAATTTTCCATAAAAAACGGGTATATCAATATAGTGTTTTCAAATAATTATTTTCACTATTAGACCATATCAAACATTTAAAGTTTTAATTTTACAAACTAAATTTTTATTCAAAAAAAAGAACCCCTTATTATGTATAAAAAAATATTAATTTTTGTCGCGATTTTTAGTTTAACTGCCTGTGTAGAATTACAAGACGTCGTTAATAGCTTACCCCAAGGAGGCGGAAGTATTTTGAGTAATACAGATATCGCAGCGGGCTTGCGCCAAGCATTAGATTTAGGTATTGATAAACAAGTTACCAAATTGACTCAAAAAGATGGTTTTTTCAGAAATGAACTAGTAAAGATTGTGTTACCAGAAGAGTTACAAAAGGTAGATAAAGGCCTGCGTAAAATTGGATTAGGTAGCTTAGCTGACGAAGGTTTAAAAGTACTCAATCGCGCAGCTGAAGATGCAGTAAAAGAAGCAACACCAATTTTTGTTAATGCAGTTAAAGATATAACGTTTGATGATGCAAAAAGTATTTTATTAGGTAATGATAAAGCTGCAACAGATTATTTAACGACTAAAACACAAACGGAACTTTATAGCAAGTTTCAACCCGTAATAAATAATTCGTTTACCAAGGTAGGTGCAGATAAAATATGGCGTAATCTTATAAATAAATATAATGCCATACCATTTACTAATAGTGTAAATCCTGATCTCACAGATTATGTTACTGGTGAAGCTCTCAAGGGCGTCTATACAATGATTGCGTTAGAGGAAAAGGAAATAAGAACGAAAGCATCTTCAAGAGGAACCGATTTATTAAAAAAAGTATTTGCTTTACAGGATTAAGCCTCTATCCCATATAGTATTAAACGACTCTTAATATACTCGTAATATTAAGGTAACACCTAATAAAGTAATAAGACACACCTTTGCACCAGTTAGTAAAGAATAAATTATCTCATAATTTATTTGAAATAGTACAGTTAGTCTAAAAGTCGATCTAGTCTCAGGTTGACTTTTTTTTATCAACACTTTGGTATTTAGTTTCTGAATCACGACACTTTAGAAACCCTTATGTCTTAAAAACAATAGTATAATATAATAGTAATATTCTAGCTCGCCAAAGTAAATTTCTATCACATTGCTCACATCTTAAAAAAAACATCAAACTAACTCTTCGCTTAGCATTATACAAGAGTTCTCTACCATTAAATTACATAGCTCAAATATCTCAACAAAGATCTAAGAAAGTTGTAACACAATTAATTTCACATTTATTTAACTCTCCCTAAGAGTCTAGTACTTGTTTTAGAGCGTATATAAATTATAAAAACATATATTATGGATTCTCATTTTTGTAAAGTAGGTAAAACAATAACCAGCAATAACGCTTCTTTTAGTTTAAAATATTTAGAGGATAAATATCTTCGTTTTATTGAAGAAGCTTATAATTTAGAACAAATAGATATGAGTTTGAGTGATATTTTATTTTATGAAGCTAAAAAACTTAAACTACGCATCTTAAATTTAAAACATACTACTCCAAAAGCTCTTGACGTAGTATTTTAAAATAATCAAAAGCATGCTCTAATCTCGAACCGTACCAAGAGAAAAACTCACCATCAACTAAAATAATTTTAGTATTTGGAAATTGAACTCTTAATTCTTCAATATGAGTACTTTTAAAAGGATAAGGTTCACTTGATAGAAGTATGACATTGAGTTCTTCTGTAATAGAATTCAAATTAACTTCAGGATAACGCTCTAAATCTCCAAAGTAATTCTTAAAACCATTTACGCTAAGCATATCATCAATAAACGTATCTTTAGCAGCAACCATCCATGGATTCTTCCAAATAAAATAAGCGACTTTAAGTTCTGGTTGATTTTCTTTATAAAGACGAAAATCTAGATTATTAATTTTTATATTTTCAGCAAGTGTTTCTGCTTTTTTTTCTACGGAAAATAATGCACCATACAAGTCAATAAGCTCTAAAGCATCATCTAAATTGTAAATATCACTAAGATGAACTGGAGCAATTTTCTCTAGTTCCAATATCATCTCCTTCGTGTTTTCTTCTTTATTACAAAGGATTATATCTGGGCTTAGATTTCTAATTTTATCAAAATGCACTTGCTTTGTTCCTCCAACAACCGCTTTTTTATTCCGAAGAGAAGAAGGGTGGATACAAAACTTTGTGATACCTACGATTGAAAATTCTAATCCTAAATCTACGAGTAGTTCTGTTTGGGACGGGACTAATGAGACAATACGTTTTGGAATCTCTTTTAATTCTAGTATTCTATTAAGTTGATCTTTGTGCTTCATAAATGAAATTACTACATCATGCTTCTCTACCTGCCAACAGGCAGGCTCGAAATGATAATTACGGATTAAGTATCGCTTTCATTTGACTCTGAAGCTCTTTAGCTTTTTCAGCAGCAGCCTGTGCAAAATCATCATTTTGAGACGCATAAATAATACCTCTCGAAGAATTTATTAATAAACCAACCTTGTCATTCATTCCATATTTACAAACATCTTGTAAGTTACCGCCTTGTGCGCCTACTCCAGGAACTAATAAAAAGCTATTAGGAATGATAGTTCTTATATCTGCAAAATACTCTGCTTTTGTAGCACCAACAACATACATTAGGTTTTCAGAATTCTTCCAAGATTTAGACGTTTCTAATACCTGTTTATACAATTCTTTACCTTCTACAGTTTTCGTTTGAAAATCAAAAGCACCTTCATTAGATGTTAGAGCTAACATAATAGTATGCTTATTTTCAAATGCTAAGAAAGGCTCAATAGAATCTTTCCCCATATAAGGTGCAACCGTAACGCTATCAAACTCAAAATCTTCAAAAAAAGCTTTGGCATACATAGTACTTGTATTTCCAATATCTCCTCGTTTGGCATCTGCAATGGTAAATATTTCAGGATGCTTTTCATTGAGATACAATATCGTCTTCCCTAAAGCTTTCCAGCCTTTAAGTCCGTAGGCCTCATAGAAAGCTGTATTGGGTTTATAGGCAACGCATAAATGATGTGTTGCATCAATAATTGCTTTATTAAACGAAAATATTGGATCTTCTTCTTTTAATAAATGCTTGGGTATTTTATTTAAATCAACATCCAATCCTATACATAGAAAGGATTTCTTTTTTTTAATTTGCTGTGTGAGTTGTTGTGTTGTCAATGTATTATCTGTATTGCTTTGTTTTTTTGTTGAGCTATTTATCGATTAGAACATAAGCTAAAATTGAAATAGTAAAGCTCCTTTTATATCATTTTCATCGACTAATCTATTATAACGAGAATCTAATGAGTTATCTCTATTATCACCCACAAAAAAATATTTTCTCTCAGGGATTGTTAGAGGTCCAAAGTTATTAACTGTCCAATTATGAGATTTTGAAGCAATATCTTTAGCTAGACTTAAAGGATCTGCAGACATACTGCGCTTTAAATTAATAGATAGATTTTCTACATAAACTTCATCTAAAAATGCGACTATGGAATCAGCACTTAATGAATAAGTAAAAAACGATCCATCATTAACGAAATCATTCTTTATTGTTGTTTTATAATCTTCTAAGCTTAATTTATAAGAATAACGCAAATTCAAAGTATCATCCACGTCTATGTCATTTACAAAAAACCTCCCGTCAACGCATTTCACAACATCATTGGGCATTGCCATAATTCTTTGTATTACAATCAATTTACCTAAAGCTTCATTAAAAGAACTATAGTACGCAAAATCCAATCTTTTTGGAGTAATTAAATTAGAACCTACAAAATGATCGTTTAGTTTTAAGTTAGGTTCCGTACCTGTAGAAGCAATATTATAATATGACAGCATACCAGAAATCCTTGCGATACCAAATACAACTAAGAAAAAAACGAGAATGTATGTAAATTTTTTCTTCATAAAACAAAGATTCCTGCTTTCGCAGGAATTTCAATTATTATATATGTTCGTCACTAGCTTTTAACTTCTCAGTATTTTCTGCTAGCATAAGTTCATCAAGTATTTTTTGAATATCACCATTAATGATATTTTGTAAATCATAAAGGGTTAACCCAATTCTATGATCTGTAACGCGTCCTTGTGAATAGTTGTAAGTTCTAATCTTAGCACTTCTATCTCCAGAACTAACCATAGAACCACGTTTCTCAGCATCAGCAGCATTCTTTTTTGCTAATTCCATTTCATATAAACGAGAACGTAATACTTTAAAAGCCTTCTCTTTATTTTTATGTTGTGATTTTTGATCTTGACATTGCGCTACTAATCCAGTAGGCTCATGAGTTAATCGAACTGCAGAGTATGTTGTATTTACCGATTGACCACCTGGACCAGATGAACAGAAAAAATCAATACGAACATCTTTTGGATTAATTTCTACATCAAATTCTTCGGCTTCAGGAAATACCATACAAGTTGCTGCACTTGTATGCACACGTCCTTGAGTTTCTGTTTGCGGTACACGTTGCACACGATGCACACCTGCTTCAAATTTTAAAGTACCATAGACATCTTCTCCAGAAACCTCAAATTGTATTTCCTTAAAACCGCCATTGGTACCTTCACTGTAATCTACAGTATCTACTTTCCAACCTCTACCTTCACAGTATTTCGAATACATTCTAAACAAATCACCAGCAAAAATACTGGCCTCATCTCCTCCTGCTCCTGCACGTAATTCTACAACTGCATTTTTAGAATCTTCAGGATCTTTAGGGATTAGCAATACTCTAATATCATCATCCAGTTTTGGAATCCCTTCTTTAGCCTCGTCATATTGCATTTTGGCCATTTCAATCATTTCTGGATCACTACTATTAGAAATGATATCTTCAGCTTCTGCTAAGTTGTCTGTAAGTTCTATATATAATTCGCGCTTATCCATTAACAAGCGTAAATCTTTATACTCTTTATTGAGTGCTACGTAACGCTTTTGATCTGTTATAATATCTGGCTGAATGATTAAATCACTTACCTCATCAAAGCGTTGTTTTACTATTTGTAATTTCTCTAACATCTATCTTCTAAAAATTGTGATTCAAAAATACGATAATTTATGGATTTTCTTTAGTGAATAATTTGTTACTATCCTGAAAAATAATCTTTATAAATTTGACGTTATCCTCCTATGCGAAAGCAAGTCTTATCTATACTAAACTATTATAAATCTATGGCCTTTTGGTCATTTATTGTTACCCTAGCGATTACAATAATAAACCCTGAACTTATTTTAGCACTATCAACAAAGCTATTTTTAATCTTTGTGTTGTGGTTTTTAATCAGTGATAGAAAGGTAAGGCAGCGTTTACGGTTTTACAAAATCAGAGGTGTATCTAATCTTAAATTTTTTACAGTACTATATTTAATAGACTGCACGTTTACAAGTGCCTTTTTAATTTTAATAAAAGGTTTTATTTAATATTCAAAAATGCCAAACTCACTTTTAATCGTAAGTTTTTTATCTGCGGAAGGATTTACGCGACCAATAATTTTGGCATCCACATTAAACATTTTTGAAATCTGAATAATCTCTTCAGCAATGTCTGGGGTGACATAGAGTTCCATACGATGCCCACAGTTAAACACCTGATACATCTCTTTCCAATCTGTATTAGACTGCTCTTGAATTAATTTAAACAAAGGTGGCACATCAAACATATTATCTTTCACAATATGCAAATTATCTATAAAGTGTAGAATCTTAGTTTGTGCTCCACCAGAACAATGTATTATGCCATGTAAACTTTCCGAAGAAAATTTAGAAAGTATTGCTTTTATAATTGGCGCATACGTTCTTGTTGGTGATAATACAAGTTTCCCAGCATCAATAGGAGAATTCTCGACAGCGTCTGTCAATTTGATTTGTCCAGAATATACTAAGTCTTCTGGTACAGAGGCATCAAAACTTTCAGGATATTTATCAGCTAAATATTTATGAAATACATCATGGCGTGCAGAAGTCAAACCGTTACTTCCCATACCGCCATTATACTCAGTTTCATAAGTAGCTTGACCAAAACTCTCTAGTCCAACAATAACATCACCTGCTGTTATATTAGCATTATCAATAACATCGCTACGTTTCATACGAGCAGTTACTGTAGAGTCAACGATAATAGTTCGCACTAAGTCACCTACATCTGCAGTTTCACCGCCTGTTGAGTGAATTGTTACTCCAAAAGTTTTTAAATCTTGTATCAATTCTTCAGTGCCATTAATAATTGCCGAAAGAACTTCACCTGTAATTAAGTTTTTGTTACGACCTATTGTAGAAGACAACATAATATTATCTGTTGCTCCAACACAAAGTAAATCATCAATATTCATGATGAGTGCATCTTGAGCAATTCCTTTCCAAACTGAAATATCGCCCGTTTCTTTCCAATACATATATGCCAATGCACTTTTAGTACCTGCGCCATCAGCATGCATGATTAAGCAATAATCATCATCATTTGTTAAATAATCTGGTACAATTTTACAGAATGCTTTAGGAAACAATCCTTTATCTATATTTTTAATAGCATTATGTACGTCTTCTTTGGAAGCAGAAACTCCTCGTTGTGCGTAGCGTTTGCTAATATCTTGGCTCATAGGTATGTGTTGAGCCACAAAAATAAGAATTGTTAACTACAATATAGGTCTATTCTTATCATCAGTTATAGAATTTGTTTCAATTACTGTTCCATGATCTGTTACACGTTTTGCTTTGACCTTTACGCCTCCAAAATAAAAATTAACGCCAAATGCAATTCTAAAGTAAGTATCATCAGCATCTCCAGCCTCTAAACCATCAAGTGTATCGCTTGCGACATAATTATAATCTGTATATAATTTTAATGCAACTTTATTTGAAACGACATACTCTAAACCTGCCCCGCCTTGAAATTTGGATGCAGTTTCTTCAAAATAATTTGAAGCGTTATAACCTGTTCCTGCAAATATATATGGCGAAAATCTTTTATGTGGCATCAGTAATAGCTCGACGTTTAAATCAAATGACATAAACCCTTCGTTGTACTGGTCAATGTAAGCTATATTGAATTTATGGTATCCAAAATCTAGAGCTAAATGAGGTGTAAGGTGCCTCTTATAGCCAAAGTGGCTATAAATTTCAAATTGCGGATCTACTAAATCTCCATTAATAACAGAAGTTCCGAAAGCTATATCGAAAGCGTTAGTGCCTCGTATATCATAAAACTCTGTTTTAAGTTGTGGAATATCTATTTCCTTTTGACTAAAAATGTATTGCGTCGTTAAAAAAAATATTACAATTAATAAAATAGATTGCATTTGTTGTACTATCATTAGATTTTGTTTTGGGGTTACTTATCCTAATAACAAGAGGGGTTTAGATTGAATGTATTCGTTACTTCTAGCGCTTACATCAGCATTTTGACGGGCAAGATAAAAATTAATAACCGATGCATTAATTTTTTGACAACTTTAATGCTTAAGCATAAAAAAAAGCAATTAAATTTCAAAAAATTTAATTGCTTTTTTTTACATTAAAATAATGCCAAACTACTTATTTTGGACAAACACAGTCTGTTTAAACTATGCCTGAAATTTAGATTGAACTTTAACGATGTTTTCTTGAGTTAATTCATCCTTAACATCGCTAGAATCATCTTGCGAAAATAATAAAGTGGCAAACATGAGCGCAACCAAACTGAGTAATAACTTCTTCATTGTAACAAATATTGATTAATAGCATCACAAATATACTCAATAAGCGCAGTGGCTATGAACCTTTAACTATTTTTTCGATTAGTTGATGAAATAATGCGTTGAAATACATTCTTGGGTCAATTTACACGAAGAACTACGTATATACTAGACGTTTAAGAGTTACTTCTTAGACTTTTTAATATTGATCTATACTATTTGACTCTCTTACAGATGGGGTTTCAGTTGATACCTGTTTTTTCTTTACCTTTGAGTTATGTTTATTTCCGAAGTAAAACTGAACACCCAATTTCGCATTGTAGTACGTGCCTTCAACTTGCTGTAGTAACAGAGAGCCCTTTTGCTCATCATATACATAGTTAGCCTCTATAGATACCACTAAGGCGATACGCTTAGTTATTAAGTACTCTAAACTTAATCCTCCTTGTACTTTATAGTTTTTATCTTTGAAGTCATTAGAAGTCAGTATTCCTGCACCTGCAAAAACAAATGGTGAAAACTTCTCCTCTGGTAATATGCACCAACCTAAGTTTAGGTCTCCTGATAAAAACCCTTGATTTTCAAAATCGTAATTTTCGACATTAAATTTTTTAAGATTACCACTAAATGCAATTTTAGGAGAGATAAACCTCGTGAGTTGCAACTCTAAAAATCGCTCGTATTTGATGGTATTAAAATCCCCCTTCATCAACATGTTACCTGCACCAATCTTAATAGCATTATTTTTCCTTAAAGCTAAAGTTACAATAGAATCGGCAGATGTCTTTTCACCAATATCTAAGAGCCCTTGAGAAAATAAATTTACTGAAAACAGCAATAATATATTAATAATCAGACATTTAATAATCATAGCTTTTATTATTAAAACACTGTTAATCTCACAAAGAAGTCGTTTGGTTTTTTTTTTTTAAACTTAGCTTTCCTCTCCTCAATTTCGATTTCTTATCATACCGTTACTAAAACTATGATATTCAAAAAAAAAAAAATCTTAAAGATGAAAAATCTATAATTTTCGCTAGAAAACAAAACGTATAAATCAGTTCAATGAAACAAATTATATTGTGTTATTAATCTTAAAAACAATTGCCATGTGCTAGGGATTCATTTACACTATCCAAAATAATTAGCTTATAATCAGACAATTGATATGTAAATATACCTTTTTTTTTTAAAAACGCTTTTTATTTAGTGAAAAGTAATTCTCGATATTTTGTTAGTGGCCAAAGCTCGTCATCTACTAACAGTTCTAGTTTATCGCAATGATACCTAATCGCATCAAAAAGCGGTTTAACCTTATTGCAGTAGGCATCTGCTTTCTTTTCTATGTTTTCTATACTATTTGCTTTTTTTCTTTCGTCGGTCATCTTGGTGACGTTAGAATTTATACCTTCTATATGACTAGAAATATCTTCAATTAAATTCAGTTGCTCTTTAGCATGTTTTTTAAATGAAGTGCCATAAATCTCTTTTAGACCTTTAACGTTTTCAATTAAAATGTTTTGATAACGCACAGCTGTAGGCACAATATGATTTCTCGCAATATCACCTAAAGCGCGTCCTTCAATTTGAATTCGTAAGACATACTCTTCCATTTCTATTTCATAACGTGCTACAGATTCAATTGAATTCATTACACCTAAATCTTCAAATAATTGGATTGCTTTTTTAGACACTTTAGCTTTTAAAGCTTCAGGTGTAGTTTTATTATTGCTTAATCCTCTTTTTTTAGCTTCTTTCTCCCAAGCCTCACCGTAACCATTACCTTCAAAAAGAATATTTTTAGATGTTTTGATATATTCTCTCAACACATTAAAAATAGCATCATCCTTTTTCATGTCTTTTTTTGAAATGAGCTGCTCAACTTCAACTTTAAAATCCATGAGTTGTTTGGCTACTATAGTATTTAAAACGGTCATTGGATTGGCGCAATTTGCTGTTGAACCTACTGCTCTAAACTCAAATTTATTTCCCGTAAACGCAAATGGTGATGTACGATTTCTATCTGTATTATCCAGCAGTACATCTGGGATTTTCCCAACCACATTCAATTTTAAATCGGTTTTTTCTTGAGGTGATAATTTTCCGCTGGTTACATTTTCTAACTCATGTAATACTTTAGTTAATTGTTCTCCAATAAATACTGAAATGATTGCAGGAGGCGCTTCATTTGCTCCCAAACGATGATCGTTACTTGCTGATGCTATTGCTGCTCTCAATAATTCCTCATTTTCATGAACCGCTTTAATAGTATTAATAAAAAAGGTCAAAAACTGAAGATTACTCATTGGTGTTTTTCCTGGGCTCAATAAATTCACTCCTGTATTTGTACTCAAACTCCAGTTATTATGTTTTCCTGAACCGTTTACCCCTGCAAAAGGTTTTTCATGAAACAGTACTTTGAAATTGTGACGTTCGGCTATTTTATCCATCAGATCCATTAATAAAGAATTGTGATCAACAGCTAAATTAGCTTCTTCATAAATTGGTGCCAACTCAAATTGATTTGGTGCTACCTCATTATGTCGTGTTTTTACAGGAATCCCAAGCAACATACATTCGGTTTCTAAATCTCTCATATAAGCCATTGCTCTGTTTGGAATGGTCCCAAAATAATGATCGTCTAACTGCTGACCTTTAGCCGGAGAGTGTCCTAAAAGTGTGCGACCTGTCAAAACAATATCTGGTCTTGACATAGCTAAACCACTATCTATTAAGAAGTATTCTTGTTCCCAACCCAAGGAAGCATTTACTTTTTTAACGTTTTTGTCAAAGTATTTACAAACTGCGACTGCAGCCGAATCGACCGCTTGAAGCGCCCTTAATAAGGGTGTTTTATAATCTAACGCCTCTCCTGTATATGACACAAATACGGTTGGAATGCATAAAGTTGTTCCATAAATAAAAGCCGGTGATGTTGGATCCCAAGCAGTATAACCGCGAGCTTCAAAAGTGTTTCTAATTCCTCCATTTGGAAAACTAGACGCATCTGGCTCCTGTTGCACGAGTTGACCGCCTTCAAATTTCTCAATAGCCATGCCATGACCTGTGGTTTCAAAAAAGGCATCATGTTTTTCGGCAGTAGCACCAGTCAAAGGTTGAAACCAATGCGTATAATGTGTGGCCCCTTTCGAAATTGCCCACTCTTTCATTCCTGTAGAAATATGGTCTGCAATTGATCTCCCAATCTTTGAACCTTTACTTATAGCATCCATAACGCTATCAAAAGCTTCTTTGGTTAAGTATTGACGCATGGAGGATTCATTAAAGACGTTAGCTCCAAAAATTTCAGAACGTCTTACCTTTTCTTCTATGAGTAAAGGTTTATGAAGATATACTTGTTTGAGTGCGTGAAATCTGAGCGTAGACATAATTATGGTTTTATCATTTTATTAGGGCAAATTTAATCAATAATTAATTTTTAAACATGGTTACCCCTAAAAAAATAGGGCATTGATAATTGTTAATAACATTTTACGTAAAAACACCCTATTTTTTTTGACATAACCTCAAAAAAATTAATATTTGCATATTGAAATTAATAAACTAAAAAGAACATGAGCAAATCAAAGTTAGAGTATATCTGGTTAGATGGTTATAAGCCAACTCAAAACATGAGAAGTAAAACTAAAGTCGAAAATGATTTTAGTGGAAAATTAGAAGATTGTCCAATCTGGTCATTTGATGGCTCATCAACAAAACAAGCCTCAGGAGGCGCTTCTGATTGCTTATTAAAGCCTGTCGCTATTTTTCCAGATCCTGCAAGAAAGAATGGTTTTCTAGTAATGACAGAAGTTTTAAATGCAGACGGAACGCCACACGAATCTAATGCAAGAGCTACTATTGAAGATGACGATAATGATTTCTGGTTTGGTTTCGAACAAGAGTATTTTATTATGGATACTGAAACACAATTACCACTAGGCTTCCCTATTGGTGGATATCCTGGACCACAAGGGATGTACTACTGTTCAGTAGGTGGAAAAAACACAAAAGGAAGAGATTTTGTTGAAGAACATGCAGACCTTTGTATTGCAGCTGGATTAAATTTTGAAGGAATCAACCAAGAAGTTGCTTCTGGACAATGGGAATATCAATTATTTGCTCAAGGCGCTAAATTAGCTGGAGACGAAATTTGGGTTTCACGTTATTTATTAGATCGTTTAACTGAGCAGTACGGTTATTATATTGACTACCACCCAAAACCAGTTAAAGGAGATTGGAATGGTTCTGGTATGCATGCCAATTTCTCAAATACTGTGTTAAGAACTTGTGGTTCTCAAGAAACTTATGAGAAAATATGTGAAGCCTTTAGACCTGTTGTAAAAGAGCATATGGCAGTTTACGGTGAATTTAATGATGAGCGTTTAACAGGTTTACATGAAACTGCTCACGTAGATGATTTTTCTTTTGGAGTTTCAGATAGAGGTGCTTCTATTCGTATTCCAATTATTACTGTTGAGAAAGGTTGGAAAGGATGGTTAGAAGATCGTCGTCCAGCATCAAATGCAGACCCATACAAAATTGCAGGTCGTATAATTAAGACTGTAAAAACTGCTAATATTAGCTAGATTACACTATAAAATTTTGTTCATAAAACGCCTTCTTATAATGAGAAGGCGTTTTTTTATGCTTGAGATTTAAATGCTAAGAAGATGAATACGCCATAGGCAACAACTAACAACGTGCCTTTATATCTAGAGATTTGAAATCTTTTAGGAATAATTATTAATGGAATCAATACCGCAGAAAACGCTAACATCCAAAAAATATCTTTATCTAAAATCGCAGTATCTGTAACTGGTATCGTTTTAATCATTGATGTTAACCCTAAAACAGAAGCAATATTAAAAATATTAGATCCAATTAAATTACCTAACGATAATGCTTTTTCCTTTTTAACCGCAGCAATAACTGAAGCTGCCAATTCTGGAACACTCGTACCAATAGCAATAACCGTTGCTGCAATAACGGCATCACTTACACCTAACTTTATTGCCAAATCCTTTGCGCCATCAACCAACCACACAGAGCCAAAATAAAGGGCTGCAGCACCAATAAGTAACCATATTACAATTTTAAAATTTGAAACTACAGCTAAACTCTCGTCGACATCTTCAACAACAGTATCCTTTTTTGCTGATCTAATTAACACCACTAAAAAGATGATTAATCCAACAAACAAGATACCTCCTTCAATGCCAGTTAACTGATTGTCATTCCATAAAAAATAATAGAGCGCAATAGAAAACAACATCATCACTGGCCAATTGACCTTATAAAAAGAGGTATCTACTGAAATAGAACTCACCACTGCAGTAATTCCTAAAACTAATCCAATATTAGCAATATTAGAACCAATGACATTATTCAATGCAATTGCAGGAGACCCCGTCAATGCAGCATTTAAACTCACCAATAACTCAGGAGCAGACGTTGCAAAACTAACAACAGTCATACCTATTACCATTTTAGAGATACTTAACTTAAATGATAAGGCAACAGACGACCGCACTAAAAACTCACCTCCTACTACTAGCAATAACAATCCTAAAATGATCCAAACTATACTCATGTATACTAAATTACATACGCTTCCTTAAAAGCTTAATTATTTTAATCCTGCGAAGATAATATAATTTGATACTGATAAATCAATAAAACCAAACCAATCAGAAATATTGAAAACTTAATTTTTAGTTAAATAACTAATTACATAGTTATATAACTATAAAAATAGTTATATATTTGTATTGTTCTGATACACAAGTATATTTATGCAAAAACTAACCAATAAAGAAGAAGAGATTATGCACATCCTTTGGAAGCTAGAGAAGGCTTTCGTTAAAGATGTACTCGCAGAAATCAAAATAGACAAACCACACTACAATACACTATCAACCATTATTAGGCATCTTGAAGAAAAAGGATTTGTTAGCTACAATGCTTTCGGGAAAACACATCAATACTTTCCTATCGTTGATAAAGAGGCCTATAAAGAACGCTTCATGAACACAGCAATTGAAAACTATTTCAACAACTCCTATAAAAACGTTGTCTCTTTTTTTGCTAAAGAAGAAAAGATAAGTGTTGATGAATTAAAAGAAATTATCGCTTTAATTGAGAAAAAGAATCACACCCCAAACGCTTCTCAAGAGGAAGGATTCAAAAAATAAAACGCATGGACTATATCTTAAAAGCATCTGCAGTTCTCTTTATTTTTTACGCCTGTTATCAATTGTTTTTACAAAAAGAAACTTTTTTTCAAGCCAATAGGTGGTTCTTACTATCTGGTTTGATCATTGCATGTTTGATTCCGTTGATTGTGATTCCTGTGTATATTGAGTACACGGTATCAAACACCAATAGCTTCATTGTCAATTATGATAACTTAACTACGCCTATTGTCATAGCAGAACCATTTGATTATATGCAACTTATAATCTGGATTTACCTTGTTGGGATCTTATTTTTCTTCGGAAAACTTATCGTTGATTTTTTATCACTTCGGAAGGTTTTCAACTCAAGTAAGACCAAATCTTTAGGCTCATTTAAGTTATTAGAAACCACCCAAAATATTACACCTTTCTCATTTTTTGATCATATTGTCTATAACCCTTATCATTTTAAAGCAGAAGAACTCGAACACGTCATCAATCACGAGAAAGTGCACGCCAAACAATGGCACTCAATTGATACCATTGTTTCTCATATCGCGTGTATATTATTTTGGTTTAATCCAATTGTCTGGCTATACAAAAGAGCATTACAACAAAATCTAGAATTTATAGCAGATCAAAAAGCACAGCACGTTTCGCCTTGCGAAAAAAGTTATCAAACTGTGCTGCTTAAAACGAGTCTTCAAAATAATCAATTAGCAATCACTAACAATTTTTACACCTCATTAATCAAAAAACGAATCGTTATGTTACACAAATCAAAATCTAGAAACATCAATCAACTTAAAATGGTGTTTGTGATGCCTTTACTTGGACTCTTTATGATGAGTTTTAATACTGAGGATGTTTATGTTGAATCTAACAAAACATTAGGCAGAATTAATCTAGTTAACGATCAACAACATCATTCTACTATTGCATTTTCAAAAGAAGCAAGTGACACCTATTTATCACAAATAGAAAAGCAATTGGCTTCTGATGATATTGTATTTACGGTTAAAAAACTCAAACGTAATAATGATAACCTCATAACAGCGATTCACGTCATTTTTAAATCAGATACACAAAAAACCGAATATAATGTAAGTGGAAACAAACCTATTGAACAATTTATTTTCGAACGTAAAGGGGATGTTTTTGTTGCAAGAGCAGCTATTAAGGGTAAAGATTTTATTTATGACACTGCAGAAAATCAATACAACACCTCCTCAGAAAATAAAAATAATAACAAAAATTCTACGATTATAGACATCCAAAAAAGTGATTCAATTATTCATCAAACAAAATCATGGACATCAAAGGATGGAAACAAAATACTAATTAATGCTTCGGAACATGGGAATTCTAAGTTTTACAGCGATCAAGTTAGTAATCCCTTATTTGTGGTTGATAATAAGGTTGTAGAACAGTCAGTTTTTGAAAATATTGATTCAGAGAATATTGAGTCTGTTTTTGTGCTAAAAAATAATGTAGCTACTAAACAATATGGAGAGCGCGGTAAAAATGGAGTTGTTGTTGTAAAAACAAAGAAACGGAATCCTTGGAAAATTGTTCCAGGTACACATGTAGTTCAAACTTATGAAATTGGTAAACTAAATGATTCCATTACACATAGATTGGGGAAAACAGTTTACAACAAAACAATTGGAACAACAACACATACATTTACTTCTAAAAAAAGTTATACCAGTGAGCTCCTTTATATCGCTGACGCACAAGAAGTAACCAAAAAAGAATTTGAACTCATTGATCCAAACAATATTGAATCTATGGCTATTTTAGAAGAAGAAAAAGGATTAAAACAGTATGGACAAATAGGTAAAAATGGTGTTATAATTGTAAAAACTAAAGCATTTAATGCTGCTTTAAAAAAACATGACATAGCAAATTCCAGGGTAATCATTGAACATGATGACAAAAGTAAAAACCCAATTTATATTGTAGACGAGAGTGTTGTGTCTGCGACAGAATTTAAATTAGTACATCCTGATAACATAAAAAGCATGAACGTTCTTAAACGTAAAAATGCAGTTGCCCTATATGGAGAAAAAGGTAAAAATGGAGCTGTAATCATCATTACCAAATCAGAAAATTATTTAAATAGAAATAGTAACTCTAAAATAATAGAAGTAAAAAAAGACAGTCCTTGGAAAGTGACAACAACTCAAGTCACTGGAGTTTATTATTATGGTGATAACGGAGAAACATTGGCAGAGTTAGTAATTTCAAAGACCTCAACTGATTCATTTTTAGAAAAGCAAAAACAAGAACTAAAGAAACATGGTATCGATGCCAAATTCTCAAAAGTAAGACGTAATAAAGCGGGAGACATTACTGGTATAAAAATCTCATTGAATGACAATAACGGTAGTAAATCAAGCGCTTCTTGGAAAGGTAAAAAAGAAGGCATTCCTGATATTGTTATGGGAACATCTAAGGATGACAGCCTTTTTGTAAGAGAAATAGGTAATTAACTATCAATACAGAGTAATAAAAACCCTTCAGAAATTAATTTCTGAAGGGTTTTCTTATTTAAGTTATTTGCCTATTGTTTAATTAACTACTAACTTCTTAACCGTTTGCTTATTTTCCGAAGAAATAGTTAAAAGATAGATTCCGCTTGGTAAGTTTAAATCAATAGTAGTCTCATTGTTATATGTAAAAGCGTTAAGTAGCTTTCCTTCTATAGAAAACACCTTCACATCTGCCTTAGTATTAAGTCCTTTGATACTAATTGTATTTGTTGTTGGATTTGGATACACTGTAATTTGATTTTTATCAAACGCTGTAACACTTAATTCTTGAGCCCATATTTGACCTGTATTGTTTCCCCAAATATATTCTACTAAATCTGGCTGATCTATAAATGGATTTCTATTAAACTGCCATGTGTACACTACATTATTGCGATTCATTTCATAATCATCTGGTGGATCATTTCTATGCCAATCTAATAGGGTCGCTAGATCTCCTAATTCTCCCGGACCACCATTTGGATATCCATTAACGACTTCTAAACCATTGTATCTAATTTCCATAAATAACACGCTTCTCGCAACATCTCCATAAAAACTGGCTGCTGTCCCTGTTGGCCCGTCATAACCGCCTAAAGCAGGGTCTCCATAGTGTTTATTATTACGTGTACTATTTTCTATGGCATCTGCAGCACGCAGTGCATGTGCATCTGAATTTCCATGTCGTAAAGAATCTGCCTTTGTTTCCCAAAAAATATCTATTCCGTCTGCAACTTCGTCTTCTTCAATATCAAAGAATCCTCCTCTAGATCTTGGGTAGGTGTGCTCTCTGTTCCATTTTTCGAAATTATCAGAACTAAATTGAACATCTAATTTTGCGCGTCCTATTTCCTTATACACTAACCAGACTTGATTACTGTTCAATGGGTTTTGATCTGCTTCTCTCAAAATATTAAAAACATCTGCATAGGTTTGTGCTCGTACAACAGTTGGATCTGCAAGAATAGCCTGTAAAGCTTGACGCAAATCATCATCTTGCAAGCCATCAAGGGAATTGTAATAGCCTGTAGATTGTGAGCTGGTTACATTTCCGAAGGTAGGATTCAAAGGTGTACCAAAATTCGCCATTGTAAAATCGTTATCTACAATACGAATTTTTAGATTATTGTTTAGCGCTAAATATTCGGCAGGTAAACTTTCAAAACGAATTCTTGTTACCTCATCACCTTCATCATCAGTATCATCAATCAATGTAATAGTAGTTGTTGCTGTAGTTTGATTTAGTGGTATGGTTATGGACGTGCTTCCCGTAAAATCTGACGTATTGAACCCAAAATTATCAAGTAGAATATTGAAGTTGAGTTCTTGTGCAACAGGAGTTTCTGTAGTAAAAGTGATATCAAACGTATCAAACTCGTTGTACTGTTCTTGAGCAATAGACATATTAATACCATTGAGGATTACGCCGCTCCCATCATTTAAAGCTCTTGGTGTTGGCGTAGTAGACATGAAAGTTACAATGCCATCGCTATCAACAAAGCGTTGAATAGAATTTGGATTATTTCCTGGTCCTTCATTTATTTGCTCAATATCTGCAAACCTTGGATCTGCGCTAAAAATATCAATAAAATCTTGGTCATCAGGATCTGAGGTATCGTAGAGTAATACGTCTACAAGATTATCTATATTAGCGACAGTTTCTTCTGGGAAGTCAAAATCACTCGCCAGATAGATAGCAACAGCATCTGCTCCATTTTGAATCACGTTTTCTGCAATTAGAAACTGAGGCACAGGACTTACGGAGTTACTACCTATAAGTAATAAACCATTTACATCTGTCGTAAAGCCATCCAAATCAACAGTAAAATAACTGGAGTTGTTACCTGAATTTGAACCGTTAAAGAACACGACAACATAACCATCTAAAGGGAAATTAGGAGTTTCTGAAAGCAGCTCTAAAAACTCCATGTTTTCGGCTCCCGGAGAATCACAATCTAATTCATTAATTACAATTTGTCCAAAACTAAACTGTGTGATAGAGAGGGATAAAGCAAAGAATAGTATTTTTTTCATTTGATCTTATGTATTGTTTTTAAGTTTTCCGCGAAGCCTCTCGGCTTTACGCTGTTAATCATTTTAGTGTTTAAAAACTTTTTAGCATGCTCATTTTATAACATGTGTTCGTACAAATGTAATCAACTCATAATTCTATTTGTAATTATAACTTTAAGAAATCGTGAATTTAAAAAAACAGAAACTGTATTGCTGCTAAAAATTAATGATTAGCATTTTTAAAATTAGAGATACAAAAGATGAAACCTTTAAAATTTGATGATTCTATAACGAAAAGACCCTTGGTTTATATAAAAAGAACAAAAAACACTCTTGAATAATTACAAATAACAACTGAATATGCATTTTATTATTACAATAACAAACTTAAAACAAACAAGTCACCTCATAATCGAAATAGCTTTCATCTTTTTAGTTATAATTTCATATTCAAATTCACAGATTTCGTTACAAACGTTTGGTATATAACCCTCTAAGTCTATATATTGAAAACTCAAACAAACAAATAACCAAATACTAACCTCTAAAACCTCAAAATTATGATGACTCTTGCAAAACTAATTATCGATGTTCTTTTTTCGATAAACTAAACCAACCAAATGATAGTAAAATTTAGTCTAGAATAAATTTTACCACATTTAAAAAAGTGTTACCCATTTCAAAATACCTAATTTTACGCCTCAGTGATAAACTACAAATCGTTGGTGTATGAAACAGAATGTATTTAAAGCATTAGCTAAACTCAATAAGATAATCTTACCTAGTTTCTCTAAACAACAGTTAGACCTGAGCAGAGCCACTAAAATTCAACTAGCCATTATTGGTTGGCGAGTTTATGTGACTATGCGTGCCTTGGAGTGAATTAAAACTTATGAGGATTTAAAATCGAGAAACCCTGTTTATAGAAACAGCATCTTATCCTACTTTTAGCGTCTGTTAACCATGTTTAAACATGGCGAAAATTCAATAATAGCTTGAATTGGTCGTATTCTACATTTTAAAATAATCATTACCACCAGTAGTTTAAAATACAGCTTTCATCTTCTAGTATGTATTTCAAAGTTGTAGTTATATCTTTAATAAGATAGTTGAAAAATTAGACCTATTGCTTTTATAATTTTAATTAAACTAGTCATTTTCCTATAGTAATACCTAGTACCACACAAACACTAAGTAGGTACCAATAGTTTTTAAGTAAACTCGCTATTTTTAATTCGACCTCTAACTCCCCAATGGTCTGTTGATACTCTAAGTTTTCTAGTTGAGATTCTTTTCGTTTTTACTCTAAATTTTATTTTTTTGGATTTTTTCTTCTTGAATTATATAGTTTTGTTTTTCTATTTTCATATAATTAGAACAACACGGAATTAAGTAACACTTTGCTTTGTATTGTTTATACTTTTGTTTAGTAAATGAACTTACGTTTGTTATATATAAAAATTATCATAACATACGCGCACTGATATACTTAAGTTTATCTTTTAATTAAACATATACAATATCAGTATATTACAAAGTGGAATAGTTTTTGGGAAATGATTCATTATAAAAATAACTTAAAACCAATTTTCTATGAAGAACTTTTTACTATTAATTTTAGGATTATTATTTTTTATTTTAACTTCCTGTAATCATGAAGGTATTCAAAATCAGCAAATTATAAATACTGTAGAAACAGAATTGGTGCTTTCAAATTATTTTCCTGATCAACCCTTTGAACAACCAGTAGATATTCAAAGTCCGCAAGACGGAACAGATAGATTATTTATAGTAGAAAAAGCAGGTGTAATAAAAGTAGTTGAAAACACACAATCTTCAGTTGGCTCAATATTTCTATCAATTTCTGATAATGTTGATGCAGCTGTTGAAAAAGGTTTACTTGGACTAGCTTTTCATCCTGATTTTGAAACTAATGGTTATTTTTATATAAACTACAACCCTATAGATACTGAAGATATAGCAAGAATTTCTAGATTTAAAGTATCTAATGACAATCAAAATATTGCTAATTCAAATAGTGAATTTGTGGTACTAGAATACAATCAACCTTTTGTTGTTCATAAAGGAGGTCAATTAACTTTTGGTCATGATGGTAATTTATATATATCTTCTGGTGATGGAGGTAACTCAAATAATGGTCAAGATTTACAAACGTTTACAGGTAATATTTTGCGTATAGATATAGATAATCCAGAAAGTGGATTAAACTATGGAATACCTAATGATAATCCTTTTTTAAATGATAACAATGCACTTAACGAGATTTATGCTTATGGATTTAGAAACCCATGGAGAATGAATTTTGATATTGTAACTGGACAACTTTGGGTTGGAGATGTTGGTGAGGGCCAAATAGAAGAAATTGATATTATAGAAAGTGGTAACAATTATGGATGGAGCTTTTTTGAAGGGACTGAGTGTAATTTTGGTTCTTGCGATACATCAGGGTTGACTTTTCCAGTTTTTGAATATGAGCATGATGGAGATAGTGGTTCGATTACTGGAGGATATGTGTACAGAGGAACTTTGAATGCTGATTTAATTGGGAAGTATATTTATGGAGATTTTAATTCAGGAAAAATATGGGCTTTAGATATTAATACATTTGATAATGAATTATTATTTGATACTGAGATTGGAATTTCAACTTTTGGTGTAGATAAAAATAATGAGATTTATGTTACTGGAATTTATGATGGACTTATTTACAAGTTAGAGCAGCAAATAGTAGAATAAAATATATAAACATAAAAAAATGCGAATCAATTAATTTGATTCGCATTTTTTATATTTTAACAACTTACAAATAAATCACTTCGTCATTAGCATCAGCAACAGCTTCCATAACTGCTTCACTCATGGTTGGATGTGGATGTACCGTTTTTAATACTTCGTGTCCTGTAGTTTCTAATTTAGGCCCTAAAACGGCTTCAGCAATCATATCAGTAACACCTGCGCCAATCATATGGCAACCAAAAAATTCGCAATACTTAGCATCAAAAACCACTTTTACAAAACCATCTTTAGCACCAGAAGCACTCACTTTACCAGAAGCTGAGAATGGAAATTTACCAACTTTAATATCTAAACCTTGATCCTCTCTCTGTTTCTTTCTAGTTTATAATTAAAGTTAATTATTTTAAGAGAAATCAAACTTAAGAGGTGTATAATTAATTACTCGCTTTGTGTGTATACAGAAAATCCTAGCGGATTTTCCTCTGGTTCGTTTTCTTTTACTAATTTAGTTGATAGCCGACGCAACCATACACGAAAACGTTGTAAGTAATCCCCTCTTTGTACTTTCCTGAAAAAGGTCAACCTATATCAGTATAATACATTGTTTACGCTTCTGAAATTAGTTTTTTGCACAATTATAAATTCAGAACATAGAGTTTTAATAGGAAAACGGAATTACTAAAATTTCAGAAGAAAATTAAAAGACATAAAGACAAACTTTATAATATTGTAAGTTCAACTCATAAGTGCAAATTAAATATAAACAACTTGACAAGGAACAAAGGTACCAAATTGGCGTTTTGTTTGAAATAGGAAAGTGTAAA
>JAWUWM010000079.1:0-9898 GCA_034111845.1 Psychroserpens sp.
GGTTAAAGGAGATTCATTTGAGGATAAAACGGTTATAATTTCAGGGTCTGGAAATGTAGCACAATATGCTTGTGAAAAAGCAACTCAATTAGGTGCTAAAGTGTTAACAATGTCTGAATCTTCTGGGTACATTTTTGATAAAGATGGTATTGACGCTGATAAATTGGCTCACATCATGGACATCAAAAATGTTAAGAGAGGACGAATTAGTGAATATCTTGATACCTATAGTTCGGCAACGTTTCATGAAGGACAAAGACCTTGGTCTGTTAATTGTGATATCGCCTTGCCTTGCGCTACTCAAAATGAGTTAAATGTTGATGAAGCAAAACAATTAATCAGTAATAATGTAATTGCTGTTGCAGAAGGCGCTAATATGCCAACAACACCAGATGCTATGGAAGCTTTACAGAATGCTAAAATATTGTTTGCTCCAGGAAAAGCCTCTAATGCTGGAGGTGTTGCAACTTCTGGATTAGAAATGAGCCAAAATTCACTACGACTGAGTTGGACAAGAGTAGAGGTTGATGAAAAACTTAAAAATATTATGGATGATATCCACGCGTCTTGTGTAGAATATGGAACAAGAGATGATGGTTATGTCGATTATGTAAAAGGGGCTAATATTGCTGGTTTTGTTAAAATTGCAGATGCTATGCTTGCTCAAGGTGTAGTTTAATATCCTAAAAATAGTATTTAAAAAAAGCTTTCAAATTAAATTTGAAAGCTTTTTTTATAAGCACTACTATATTATATTGGTTAAAAAGTCGTTAGATATAAATATATTTGACAAAAAAATTATTGATATGTTTAAAAGAATAGTGTTTATCCTTTTAGCTTTAGTATCGTTTAAAGGTGTTTCTCAGGAACTCTCATCGCTTTGGGAAGGCTATTTTTCATATTTCGGTGTTAAAGATATTACTCGCGGAAATGATAAAATTTTTGCAGCCTCAGAAAATGCCATCTTTAGTTATGACGTTTTTTCAAATGAAATAAATAAAATAACCACTATTGAAGGACTATCGGGAGAACTAATTACTACTATTTCATATAGCGAAGATTTTGGTTTATTAGCAGTAGGTTATGAAACGGGTTTAGTAGAAATCGTTTTTGATGACGGTGAAATATTATCTATAGTTGATATTCTTGAAAAAGAGAGTATTTCTCCAGTATTGAAGAAAATCAATCATTTTAGCGAAAGCGATGGACTTCTATATATTTCTACAGATTTTGGTATTTCAGTATACAACTTAGAGCAATTGCAATTTGGAGATACTTACTTTATTGGAGACGGAGGAAGTCAAGTAGCCATAGGTCAAACAGCAATTTTTAATGGGTTTATTTATGCAGCAACTGGTTTTAATGGATTAAGAAAAGCAGATTTAGAAAATCCTAATTTAATAGATTTTCAACAGTGGTCTACAATCGTTAATGGCAGTTTTATTGCTGTTCAAACGGTAGGAACCAAACTCTATGCTATTACTCAAAATAATGTATTAAACGAAGTAGTAAGTGATAATTTAAGTCCCTTGTTTACCTATCCATCACCACCACAAGATGTAAGGACGGTTAATTCTAATTTAGTTATTACGCTTAAAGAAGATGTTTTTGTTTACGATGAAAATTTTAATCAATTACAGACTGCTTCCACAAATGACGACTTTGACACTGATTTCACATCTGCAACACTTTCTAATGATAACATTTATATTGGATCAACTTCAACGGGTGTTTTAAAAACAATTCCTGGTGATTCACAACTTTATGATGTTATATTACCAGACGGGCCAACTAGTAATGCTGCCTTTAAAATTCAAGCAGGTGATAATGAGTTATGGGTAACTTACGGTGAATATACGTTATCATTCAATCCTAATCCGCAACGTTCTCGAGGCATAAGCATCTTAAGAGAGACCGAATGGAAGAATATCCCTTATGATAGCTTACTTACTGCAAAAAATTTAGTGGATGTGGCCATAAATCCATTTAATCCTAGCCAAGTATTTATAAGTTCTTTTCAAAATGGGATTTTAGAAATGAATAATGATGTAGCAACTGTGCTTTATAATATAGAGAACAGTGGTCTGGAGTCTTTAATTATTCCAAGTAATCCAAATTTTATAAGTATTCGTCAAACAGCTTCTAAGTTTGATCGCAACGGATTGATGTGGACATTAACTTCAAAAGCAGATAGAGCTTTGAAGTCTTATGATCCATCTACAGGTCAATGGCAAGGTTATAGTTTTTCTGAGTTAATAGCTAATGCAAGAACAGGAGAGCAAGGTTTTGGCGATTTAGAAGTTGGTAATGGCAGTATGAAATGGGTGAGTTCTTTTGAGAATGGTTTAATTGGTTATAATACTGAAACAGAACAAATAGGTAATGTGTTTTCCGAAGAACAAAATATGCCATCTGCCCAAGTGAGAGCTATCGCTCTAGATAGTAGAAACCAACTCTGGATAGGCACACGTAGAGGTTTGAGAGTATTGTTTAACACTTCTAATTTTGTAGATGATCCAAGCCCAAGTGTTAATACTATAGTGATTTTAGAGGATGGCATCCCTACAGAGTTACTCGCTAATCAATTTATTACAGATATTAAAGTAGATGGCTCAGACAATAAATGGGTAGGCACCTTAGATTCTGGGATATTTTATTTCTCGCCAGATGGACAAGAAACTATTTATCAATTTACGACAAGTAATTCACCATTACCATCAAATTCTATCCAAGATATCTCTATTGATCCTCAATCTGGAAGAGTATATATTGCAACTTCTAAAGGACTTGTATCTTTTTCTTCGGGAGGAACTAAGCCCAAAGAAACACTAGAGGAGGCATTTATATATCCAAACCCTGTAAGACCAGAATATGATATTTTAGGTTTTGACGATTTAAATAATATTAATAATGGTGTGAAAGTATCGGGGCTTACTGAAAACGTAAATGTGAAAATTACAGACATAGAGGGGAACCTTGTTGCCGAGGCGCAATCCAGAGTTAATCAAAGATCTTCGAGGCAAAATTATAACTTTGCTATTGATGGTGGTACGGGAATCTGGAATGGTAAAAATTTAAGAGGTAATGTCGTTGCTTCTGGAGTATATTTGTTTTTAATATCAGATTTAGACTCTTTCGAAACTAAAATTTTAAAATTACTGATTGTTAGATAACCAACGCTTACCATGCTCAATAAATCAAAAGTTATTGTGCTCTCTAAACTTAAATACAGAGACAACGACCTTATAGTAAAATGCTTTACATTGCACCGAGGTGTTGTTAGCTATCTGCTTAAAGGCGTTTTAAATACTAAGAAAGGAAGCTCTAAAGTGGCTTATTATCAACTATTATCCCAACTTCAAATTGAAGAAAACTACAGACAAACCCAATCGTTACAGTTCATCAAAGATGTGCGTTTAGATTATAATTATAGGACGCTTCATACTAATTTATTTAAGGGTTCTATAGTCATGTTTCTCTCAGAGGTATTGTCTTCTGTATTAAGAGAAGAAGAAGAAAATCAACCGCTATATCATTATCTGGAAACAACTTTTAGATGGTTAGATACCAAAGATGAATTTTCAAATTTTCATTTACTTTTTCTCCTTAATCTAACAAAACATCTAGGTTTTTATCCTGATATTTCAGATACAAATCAACTATATTTTAATTTAAATAATGGTCTTTTCGAATCTAAAAAAGAAGAGGTCTATAGTGTTTCTGGAGAAAATTTAACAATCTTAAAACAGTTATTAGGCACAAATTTTGATGCACTAGATGGCATAAAGTTGAATTCAAAACAAAGACAATCATTTCTATCGATGCTATTGCTATATTTTGAATTACATTTGGGCAGTTTTAGAAAACCAAAATCATTAAAAATTTTCAATCAGATATTTAATTAGCTTTATGAAGTTAAAACTTTCAGTTTTATTTATTTTTTCCTTAATAATTGGCCATTCTCAAACTATTACCGTTGTAGAGGAAGGGACGAACGAGCCCATAGTTGGTGTTTCAATTTTTAATCTTAAAAGAGATAAATCGGTAGTAACTAATTTAGATGGTAGAGCATCATTAGCCCTTTTTAATGTTAATGAAACCATCTATTTCCAAAATTTATTGTACAAGAAAAAATCTATAAAAATCACAAAACGAAATGCTGATTTTACGGTCTATCTTCTGCCAAAGGTTGAAGATTTAAATCAAATTGTGATCTCTGCATCAAAATTTGAACAAAGCAAGCGGGATATTCCTCAAACGATAGTTAATATTAGCGCAAAAGATATTGCCTTTGAAAATCCTCAAACTAGTGCAGATCTTTTGGAGAGTACAGGTAATGTCTATATTCAAAAAAGTCAATTAGGTGGAGGAAGTCCTATGATAAGAGGTTTTTCTTCAAATAGACTCTTAATTACGGTTGATGGTGTTAGGATGAATAACGCCATATTTAGAAGTGGTAATTTACAAAATGTAATTTCTATTGATCCTTTTACAATTCAAAATACAGAAATAACCCTAGGAGCAGGCTCTGTAGTTTATGGAAGTGATGCTATTGGAGGCGTCATGAGTTTTTACACTAAAAAACCACAATTATCTTATAAAGACTCTTTGTATTTTAATGCAAATACGGCTGTTAGATATGCGTCTGCAAACTATGAAAAAACAGGACATCTAGACCTAAATTTTGGATTAAAAAAATGGGCCTTTTTAACGAGTGTCACTTATACAGACTTTGATGATCTTAGAATGGGTAGCCACGGTCCTGACGATTATTTAAGGCCAGAATATGTTGAAACGATTAATGGTGTAGACGTAGTTGTTCAAAATGAAAACCCGCTTGTTCAAACACCAACAGGATATGATCAAATTAACATGTTGCAAAAGGTAAGGTATGAGCCAAAAGAGAATTTAAGTTTTGATTTAGGACTGTATTATACAACAACATCTAGTTATCCAAGATATGATAGGTTATTAAGATATCGAAATGGTAACTTACGATCTGCAGAGTGGGATTATGGACCGCAAGGTTGGTTTATGGGTAACTTTCAAGTCACTAAATTGAGTAGTAGCTCCAACCTATATGATAAAATACAAGCAACAGCTGCGTACCAAAATTTTCAAGAGGGAAGATTTGATAGAGACTTTCAATCAAGTATTAGAAGAGTAAGGGAAGAGGCGGTAGATGCGTATTCCCTTAATGTAGATTTAGAAAAAGGTTTGAGTAATAAGAGTAAACTATTTTATGGTTTGGAATACGTCTATAACAACGTAAATTCTACAGGAGAAGAATTTGATACCACTACAAATATTACGAGTCCTTCGGTGTCTAGATATCCAAATGGCTCTAATTGGCAATCGTTAGCGGCCTATGCTAGCTTTAAATACAAACCCAACTCGAAATTTGTATTTCAATCTGGATTGAGATATAATCACGTTATAGCTAATGCAGATTTTACAGAGAACAATGAGTTTCTAAATTTACCTTTTGATTCTACAGAACTCGATGCAGGAGCTTTAACAGGAACTGCTGGTATAAGCTGGATCCCAAGTGAGATGATCCAATGGAAATTAAATGCTTCCACAGCATTTAGAGCGCCAAATATTGACGATATAGGTAAGGTTTTTGATTCGGAGCCAGGTTCTGTCGTGGTGCCAAACCAAAATTTAAAACCGGAGTATGCTTATGGAGGTGAGTTAGGCTTAAAACTAAATTTTGACAACATAGTTGTTATAGATATGGCAACCTATTATACCTTTTTAGATAACGCACTAATACGAAGAGATTATACTTTAAATGGAGAATCTCAAATTTTGTATGACGGAGAATTGAGTAATGTACAAGCCATTCAAAACGCTTCAAAAGAGTGGATTTATGGCTTTGAAGTTGGTATGAAATTAAATATTTCAGAACAACTACAATTTAGCTCACAATACAATGTAATTGGAGGAACAGAAGAAGATGATGGTGTTGAAGTGCCAGTACGACATATAGCACCAAATTTTGGAAACACACATCTTAGCTATCAATCAGGGAAATTTCAAATAGATGCTTTTGCAGAGTACAATAACGAATTGTCGTTCAATAAACTTGCGCCATCAGAGCAATCTAAAGATTTTATTTATGCCCTAGATGCCAACGGTAATCCTTATTCTCCCTCATGGTATACCTTAAATTTAAGAACAAATTACCGCTATTCTAAAGCATTAACTATAACCGCGTCATTAGAGAATATTACAGATCAGCGGTATCAAACGTATTCATCTGGTATTGCAGCACCAGGACGTAATCTAATTTTAGCCTTGCGTTATAGTTTGTAAGATTTACATGTTGAATTAAAAAAGGGTTTCAGTTATAACGCTGAAACCCTTTTTTAGTTATGTTCTCTTTGCAAATTAAAATTGCTTCACCGCTTTTTTGGTGATCACTTGTCCGTTAGAAAGTGTTATTCTAGCCATGTAAGTCGCTTTACTTAATTGAGATAAATTATAAGTCTCAGTGCTATTTTGTCCTCTTAATCTGTAGATGGTTCTACCTAAAATATCTAAGATATCAACAGAGGTAATCGTCTTGTTTTTTCCTACAGAAATGTTCACATCTCCATTACTTAGTTCTACAATAGAAACATCATTAGTTGATAAGACGTTATCGAGTAATGAAAGTGCTTCTGGTTGAAAAACAATTTCAAAACGGTTGTTGAATTCTCCGGTTTCCGAAGTAAATGTGTAATCATTCAAATTCAAATCGTGAATGATATTCATAAGGTTATCCTTAATATATACCGTATTATCATTCATGAAGTCACCTTCAAGATCTGCAATTGATATTTTATATAGTGTTGCTTCATCTATTGAGGTATAGAATCCTAAAGGAATCACTTCATCAAGGGCTAAGCTATTTGTGTCTTTGCCTTGAATTGCAAATTTCTTGTCATTAGTTGCATCTATCAATGAGTATATTAAAGAGCTTGCATTAGATGCCAGATTTCTTGTTGCATCATAATACATACCATCATCATCATCTGAAGCACCATCAACATAACCTACTAACATTTGGCTAAATATTCCGTTATCTGAAGTAAGATTTAATCTCAACTTATTAAAAACAGCACTATTTGAAGTTCTAAAAAATTGATTATTGTTCCCAGTAACTCTCATACTATTATTGAAAATTACATCTGTTGTTCTAATGGTGCCACTTACCAAAGTTGAAGTAGATGCATTATTCATAGACACAAAGAACCCTTGACCAGATGGAATATGCCTCGTAGGAACCAAACCATCACCACCAGCAATTTGTCCAGTACCATTGATAATAGCATAATCACTTTGTGCATAGTTTAAGTTTTCATTACCATTGGTAGTGCCATCAGCTGCAGTATTGTGTGACCAAAAGAAAATAGCACCATCTGTGGCATTCACATCTTGATCAATACTCGCATTTTCAGCTAAAAATAGATCAGCATCTATTGCAGAAGGGTATGGGTTTCCAATAAAGTTCCAGTTGTTGTCCAAAAGTTCAACATCATTTCTATAGATAGGAATGTTAAAAACACCATTGTTAAAAGCACCTTCAAATGTATAAATATAAGCTGCAGGTATAAAACCAATGCTATTATGTGTCGCAGCATAACCTACTCCTGGTAACATCTGGTTTGTGCCAGCTGCAGTTTGCCAATCATTAGCATCATCGTCAATATCATCCTGTCCTAAAACAGTGGCGCCATCATTATTTGTTTCGCTTGTAGAATCTCTAAAGTTTTGACCACTATACGTAAATCGTCTTGTTACAGAAGCTTCTGCAAGACCATTATTTAAGAGCTCGCCAATTACAGGAGAACTCCAATAGGTATATTCTTGGTAGGTAGCAAGTTGAGCGGTTTCTTTTTCTACTGAAATTTTATCTCTCGTAGTTAATACATTACCATTTACAATTGCTAAATCGTCAACTTGAACAAACGAACCATCTGTTTTAACTACGATATTTCCATCAACTGTAACGTTGTTTTGAACTCTAACAAAAGTATTATTAGCAATGTTTAATGTGTTTAGTGTATTTACAATAAGTTGACAAGCCTCAAAACTTGTTTCTCCATTGGTGCCAATACTCGTATCGTAATTGCCATCTATGATAGCGATTCTATCAATCACAGGTGGAGAAGACCAATCTGTACCATCCCATACAGACGCTCGAACATCTAAAATTATAGCATTAGTTGCAACATAGCACGTAATATTGTCTTCACGTATTTGGCAATAGTATTGATTATCATCTAAATTAGACGTGTCAATTATATTTAAGGTTACAGTTTGTTGGCCAGTGTAATTTGTATTAGATGGTAAGATTTCATCCCATGTATTAGATCCAGGAGAGTTAACAAACCATCTATACTCTAAGTCTTTAGTATCGCTTGGTTCATCAAAACCTTCAGTTCCAGCAATAGTAATACTCGCTGAAAAATTACAAGCAAAACTAGGATCAATAGGTTGTAACGTTACGCTTGGTGCTACACCTGTAGAGAAGTCATAAGCTCCAATAGTAGAATAATCGACATCACTGCAGTCTGTATCATTCCAATCTGTTATTATCCATGCGGTAGCTATGAAATTTGGATCTGGGTTTGGTATTATTGAAGAGGTATCGCGTTGAAAATTGGCGCCTTTATTATTCAATCCTAAACCAGTTGCCCATGTTTCATCTCCAGAAGTTCCCCAAGCATCAACGATTCCATTAGGGTTAGGGCCAGTAATAGCAGCTGGTGAGTTTAAACTAATAAAATCATGTCCTAGATTTGGGTTATCTGCTCCAGAAACATCCCTAAAGAAGTTAATACTTGCACCTACTAGTGATTGTTCTATTTGAGCTAAACTACCATCGCCTCCCGCAACAGCACACTGAGAAGATGCTGGTGATACTCCCATTGATATAACATAGGTACTATTATTAGGTACAGAGCCTGAGGACAAAACCAGTGTTTTTGGTGTAGTTGTATTTCCATTGTTGTAGAGTACTATACTGTAATTGGTTGTGGTAAAATTAATTGTTGCTCCAGTAGCATTATATAATTCAACATAAGTTAAACTGCCCGAAGGAGAATCAGTGACTTCACTAATAAATAAATCTGATACTGTTGCGCTAGTGCTCGTTTCACAACCAGAAATAGTGTCATCTAAAAGCGTAAATGTATTACTGAAAACACAACTGGTAGTAAGCTGAACACTCAATGGTCCACCTACAGTAATTGTATTAGGTAGTCTTACAACAAGTTCTGTAGTTGTATCCGAAATTATGGTAAGGGCAACACCATTTAAAGTTGCTGTAGCCCCCGTTAAGTCATTTCCAGGAGAAAGGATCGTCACTGTTGTACCTGCAGGACCTTCAACAGGAGATAGCGTTCCACTTACTGATGGGCAATTAGCTGTTCCTCCCACAACAAATGTGTAGGGATCTTTGCTGGAATCAGAGTTAGCAATGGACACCGTAACACTTCTAAATCCGGATAATGTGGTAGGTTGAAAAGTAATTGTGAAATCTTGTGTTGTATTAGCTGCAAAAGGATTTGTAAAACTAGAAGTCACAAAAAAGTCTGCAGTATCTCCAGTAAGGGTTATATTAGATACCGTTAAATCTGCTGTTCCCCCTTCATTGCCAATCCTAAAGGACTTTGTTTGTTGTGTTGCATTAATAGTTTGTTGTGTGTATAATGTATTGTTAAATCCTAGTGTTGATGTACTACCATTCGCAATAGTTGGATTACTACCTGTCACTCCTCTAACGATGATATTAGGACTAGGCGTAAATCCCTCTCCTGTTAAATTGACAATACATGAACCTTCGTCTAAATCATCATTTATAATAGTTATAATACTTGATAATATACCATCAGAGGTTGGAGTAAAC
>JAWUWM010000080.1:0-9204 GCA_034111845.1 Psychroserpens sp.
AAGGATATAAATATTAATTTTGTTTAAAATACTACACAATGATAACATCAGATCAAATTAAAGATCTAAACACACGCCTCGATAAACTTAGGCACTATCTTTGACATAGATGCCAAATTAATAGAGATTTCTAACGAAGAAGAACAAACCTTTGATCCTGATTTTTGGAACAATTCAAAGGAAGCGGAATTGATCATGAAATCTATAAGAACCAAAAAAGCTTGGGTTCTAGATTACAATACATCCCAAACACTCATTGAAGACTTAGAGGTTGTCTATGAGTTCTTTAAAGAAGAGGAAGCTACTGCAGAAAATGTGCAAGGTAGATTCGATAAAGCGGTATTACTCATTGAGAAATTAGAATTTAAAAACATGTTATCTGAAGAAGGCGACTCATTAAGTGCTGTTCTTCAAATTACTGCTGGTGCTGGTGGAACAGAATCTTGTGATTGGGCAAATATGCTCATGCGTATGTATTTAATGTACGCTGAAAAAAGCGGATTCAAAGTCAAAGAACTTAACTACCAAGGTGGTGATGTAGCTGGTATAAAAACCGTTACTATAGAAATTGAAGGCGATTTTGCTTTTGGATGGCTTAAAGGCGAAAATGGTGTACATCGCTTAGTAAGAATTTCTCCTTTTGATAGTAATGCCAAACGTCATACGAGTTTTGCTTCGGTTTATGTTTATCCTTTAGTAGATGATACTATAGAAATTGATATCAATCCTGCAGATATAGAAATTGTAACTGCACGTTCAAGTGGTGCTGGTGGCCAAAATGTTAACAAAGTTGAAACTAAAGTTCAGTTAACACACAAACCAACCGGAATACAAATTTCATGTTCTGAAACCCGCTCCCAGCATGATAATAGATCTCGCGCTATGCAAATGCTTAAATCTCAATTGTATGAGATAGAATTACAGAAACAATTAGCACAACGTGATGATATTGAGGCAGGCAAAATGAAAATTGAATGGGGAAGTCAGATTAGAAATTATGTGATGCATCCCTACAAATTGGTAAAAGATGTACGCTCTGCTCATGAAAGCGGAAATGTAGACGCTATTATGGATGGTGACATTGAACCATTTTTGAAGGCATACTTGATGATGATGGGACAGAAAGAAGATACCCCAAACCAACTATAATTTAAATAAGTAACATTATCGCTTTCTCGAGAATGTTACTGAACTAAATTCAGCATAAAATGATTACAATACTTCACAACCCAAGATGCGGTAAATCTAGAGAAGGATTAAGCCTTTTAGAAAATTCTGGCAAAGATTTTGAAGTACTAAAGTATCTGGATGAGCCAATTTCCGAAGAAATATTGAAAAACATTATTTCACTTCTAGGCATTAAGCCGTTAGAACTAGTTCGTAAAAACGAAGCAATTTGGAAATCTGATTTTAAAACTAAAACGCTATCAGATGCTGAAATCATTAAACTTATGATTGCACATCCAAAATTAATAGAGCGTCCAATTGTTATCAATGGTCAAAAAGCTGTGATTGGTCGTCCACCACAAGACATATTAAATATTATATAATTATTAGAAAATGAAAACATTACTTATCTCAATTTTGTGCTCTGTTTTATTTATAAGTACCGGATTTTCTCAAGCTGCCGAAGAGAAACAACGACTCAAATATGAAGCTGAAATGGAAACTAAAAAAAAGGAATATATCAATGATTTTGTTGGTTCTATAGAAGTAGATGACTTCCAAAAGGAAATAATCAAGCAGAAAATGGAGTCTTACTTTGATGAGTACAAAAAAATTAATTTACTTGGACTTCGTGAATTTGAACATAAAGCATATGTGCAAAAATTAGATGATACACACTTTGTCGACTTAAAAGCTATGATCACTGAGAAGCAAATGGGCCAAATCATGGATGCTCTTAAAGGTAAATGGAGCCATAGCGATGAAAAGAAGAAAAAAAAGAAAGAAAAAAAACGAAAAAAAAAGAAGAATAAATCTTAGAATATAATAGCGATGGAAGTAATTAATTTACCTAACGATTTAGATCTTGAGACTTCCTCTTCTTTAAACGTTTTCGATTACAAAACATCTAAAGAATGTGTTAAACAAATGGTTTCTTTACAACAGAATACTTTTAGTTTCTTAATTGAAGGTACTAAAGATGTTTATTCTGACAAAACCTATGTATCTATCGAGAAGTCAAGTTTCTTGTTAATGAAAAAGGGACATTGTCTAATGACGGAGAAACTAACTAATACAGCTGATAATTATAGAAGTATACTATTCTTTTTTTCTAACGAAACACTCTTAGAATTCACACATAAACACAAAATCGATACCACAAGAAGCCCTATTGAAAAGTCTATTTATTCATTTCGATATGATGCTTTTCTACAATCATTCGTTAACGGTCTTATCGATGTTAGCGAACTAAATCCTGAAATTCAAATAAAACTATTGGAAGTTAAATTTGAAGAATTAATGATCTATTTGAAAGAGACGCAAGGAACTGATTTTATTTTTTCTTTAATTCCCAATGGAGATAGCCAATTTCAAAATTTTATGGACATTGTAGAAACAAATAAACTCAACAAACTTACCGTAAAAGAATTGTCTTTCTTATCAAATATGAGTGTCTCTAAATTTAAACGAGAATTTGAGAAACACTTCAAAAATTCTCCAAGTAAGTGGTTTCAGGATAAAAGGCTAGAACATTCTGCCTTCTTATTAAAAACAAAGTCCAAGCGACCGTCTGATATATTTGAAGAGATTGGTTACGAAAACCTATCTAATTTTATACAAGCATTTAAGTCCAAATTTGGAATGACGCCTAAACAATATCAATTAGATTGAACGTTTAGCACTACTTTTTGACCTAAATCAAACACAACATTCTCTTAATTATATCATAATTTTGTAACTCTAATTAACTACAAACATTATGAGAAAATTAAATTTTATTTTAGGAATATTATTAACTGTATCAAGCACAATAGTTGCGCAAAACACATTTACCCTGTCTAGTACCACTCTAGGCGGAGAAGCAACTATCAACGAAGAATTTGATGGTTTTGGATGTACAGGAAAAAATCAATCGCCTCAATTATCTTGGGCTAATGCCCCAGAAGGAACAAAAAGTTTTGCAGTAACGATGTATGATCCAGACGCGCCAACGGGAAGTGGATGGTGGCATTGGGTTGTATTTGACATTCCATCAAACATTAATGAACTGATAGCTGGTGCTGGTAATACTAAACTTAGTTTAGCTCCTAAAGATGCTATTCAAAGTATTACAGATTACGGCTCAAATGGATATGGTGGACCTTGCCCTCCAGAAGGTCACGGGTTGCATCAATACATCATTACAGTGCATGCCTTAAAAACGGATACACTAGAACTTAACGAAAACACTAATCCAGCGGTTGTTGGTTATTATCTTTGGAATAATACGTTGGCCAAAGCGAGTATTGTAGCTTACTATAAAAGAGATAAGAAATAATAAACTGTTTCTTACAATAGTTATTTAAGCGCATGACCATTGGGTCTTGCGCTTTTTTTTTAATTAATTTTTAGTAAACTTAGGATGATTTAACTATAATTTCCGACATGTCGTGATTTTTTTGTCTAATGATCCTAGATTTTTGTTTAACAGAAAATTAACTTATATCTACCTCAAGTAATTTTATTTTTGTGCATCTAAACACATAAATTATAATTATTTACGAATGTCTATTAGAGCCACTTATTTACTTTTACTATCCTTTTTATGCTTCGCTTTTAGTTTTGCTCAAAAGGAAATTACGGTAACTGGAACGGTAATAGATGCCACTGATAAGTATCATTTAGAATATGCTACGGTATCTATAATTAAGTCGAGTGATAAAACCTTAGTTAGTGGAGAAATCACAAATAGTAAAGGTGAATTCAAGGTTCACATTACTCCTGGAGTTTATGATGTTAAGATTGAATACCTCTCCTATAAAACAAGAACTTACCAGAATAAAACTATTACTACCAACATTAATTTAGGAACGGTTGGATTAGAACTGAATCTAGAAGCTTTGGACGCTGTAGAAGTCATCGCTGAAACGACTACTGTTGAAGTAAAACTCGATAAAAAAATATACAATATTGGTAAAGACCTTACGACTGCTGGTGGGACGGTAAGTGATGCATTAAATAATGTACCTTCTGTATCAGTAGATATTGAAGGTGCTATTAGTTTAAGAGGAAATTCTAACGTAAGAATTTTAATAAACGGGAGACCCTCTGCACTCGCTGGCTTTGGAGACACCAATGTATTAGGCCAATTACCTGCAGAAGCAATAGAACGCGTAGAAGTTATCACCTCGCCTTCTGCAAGATATGATGCCGAAGGAACTGCTGGAATACTAAATATCATTTTAAGAAAAAAAGAAATACTAGGTTTTAATGGTTCTATAAATCTAAATCTTGGTAATCCAGATCTGGCAGGTGTTGCTACAACCGTAAATTATAGAACTGAAAAATTCAACCTATTTTCTAATATTGGATTTCGGTATAGAGATGCACCAAGAAATAGTGTGAGTACTATTGATTATTTTGATCGCATTGTCGATGGTGACATTATAGTGCCAACTTATGAGCGTATTAGAGAGAATCAAGTAGTAACACGCATAAATAAAAACTACAACGGTAATATTGGTATGGAGTATTACCTCACAGATAAATCATCAATTACGGGAAGTGTTTTTTATAGATATGGTGAGGATGCCGATTTGTCTCTCAATAATAGTGAGCGTTTCAATTACAGTAGCATCGTAGAGCGTACCTTAAGGATAGAACGACAAAATGAACAAGATAACACATATCAATTTGCCTTAAATTATATCACAAAATTTAATGATAAAGGACATGAACTTACAGCAGATCTTCAATATGAAAATAGTGCCGAAGAACAGTTTACCCTTATAGATGAAGATTATATAGTTTCAGAAACTATAAATCCAGAGCCTTTTCAAAAAGAACGTATTTTTCAAACTGAAGATCAGAATGAATATTTATTACAAGTTGATTATATATTGCCAATTGGCGACGATGCAAGATTTGAAGCGGGTTATCGTGGAAACTTTCAAAATGAAATTACCGATTACTTACTAGAGCAAGAAAATATCGCGACCAATGACTTCTTTGTAAACGATACCATTACAAATGTGTTTGATTATTCTGAAAACGTAAATGCAGTATACACCCAGTATGGAACAAAGTTTGGCAAGTTCTCTTTTCTTCTTGGGCTTCGCTTAGAACACACACAACTTAAAGGTCAAATAGAATCTAGACTAACAGAAGTCGAACTCAACGAAGCTTTTGGTTTCCCTATTGATACAGTTTTTGATAAAAATTATCTAGGACTCTTCCCTACTCTAAACCTAATCTTTGAAGTTGGTAACGACAAGGACACCGAAGAAAGTATCACTTTTGGTTATAATAGAAGAATTAACAGACCTCGTGGTTGGTTTATCAATCCATTTCCAACACGTTCTAGTAGAACTAATGTCTTTCAAGGAAACCCAAATTTAAATCCTGCTTTCGCAAGTGCTTTTGATTTAGGCTACCTCAAACGCTGGGAAAAATTAACATTAACCAGTTCTATTTACTATCAATATGAAACAGATTCTTTTGAGCGTGTGCAAGAAAACACAGGTCAACAAACCACAGATGGAATTGATATTGTGAGAACAATTCCTGTAAATCTTTCTACAAATGCACGTACAGGTGCAGAGTTTGGTATTTTATATAATCCAAAAAAGTGGTTGAGATTAAATACTAGCTTTAATTTCTTCCAGTTTGAAACAGATGGAGAATTTAATGGTATAGATTATAGTGCCAAAAATACAAGCTGGTTTGCTCGTTTCAGCGGAAAAGTAACCTTACCAGGCAAAATTGACTGGCAAACAAATGCTTTTTACAGAGGCGCACAAGAAGACGCCCAAACAAAAACTGAAGGTTTATTTTCATTAGACTTAGCATTTAGTAAGGAAATTTTGAACGATAATGCCACGATTTCTATGAATGTAAGAGATGTTTTCAATTCGAGAATACGACGATCATTTACAACTACAGAGTTTTTTACTAGAGATAGAGCATCACAATGGAGACAGCGTCAAGTAACCTTGTCACTAATTTATAGATTTAATCAGCAAAAGAAACGTCAGAGAGAAGGTCGTAATTCTGGTGGTGATTTTGATTTTGAAGGGTAGTTTATATAAAGTAGTGTTCAGTCTTCAGTTTGAAGCAGTACTCATTGTATGTTAAAAAAAACACCTCTAGACCTTTCTCTAAATAAAGGAAAAACTTAAAAATTTAGGGTCCTTCCCGTTTCAAAGGAAGATATCGAAATCACAGAAGGGTTATTTGATATTAATAACTGTCTGTAATTTATAAATTAAATAACCAACGGGTGTTAGTTCTCTTTACTGAGATCGATTTTACCGCTACTAAATTTCGAAACCTCGACTACGCTTATTCATGATAGGACTAGTAATCTCAAAAGGAGGATAACTAAAAAGCATAAAAAAAGGAAACCAAATTGGTTTCCTTTTTTTATATGTATTGATTGTTGCTCTCGCCAAGTTTACATTTTTAATGCTTCTGCTTCTCGTTTCGCTTTCTTCTCTTCTTTGATTTCGTTTAGACGCTCAATTAGTGAACCACCAATCCAGTAAGGAACTATGAATGTGATGAGGAAAATCATCAACCAGAATCCTAATGTTAGGATACCTAAAAACGCTAAAAAACCTAAATATTGGTCAAATTCAAACATGTGCATATTTTTTGTTGTAGCAAAGATATAATAAAGGGATTTGTTTTGCAATAAGAAAATAAGAATTATTAACAGGGTTATTAAGAATTTACCATTCACAAGTTTTATTATAAAAAGCAATAATTTATTTTATTTCGTTTCTTTTAAATTCGCTGCTTTCAATTTTAGTCATTAAAATTTCACAATCTTCAAAATATTTCAGATGCTTATTTTTTAATCTTTCACCTATTCTAATAATTTTATTGTTTATTTTAATAAAATATATTTTTGAGATAATCATTGTAGAATTCATAAATGTTTGTTCTCCTCCTATCTGCAAAGGAGCTACTATATTAGATCATTTTAAGTCTTTACTGTACAAAATAATTTCACCTGATAACTCATAATTTAATAACCTTGGCTCAGGGTTATTTTTATTTGATAGATAGCGATATTTTTTATATCCTCTATATAAATCTACACCGTAGTAATCTGACTTATCATATTTTCTAACCTTAGATTTCTTTTTTAATTTAAATTTTACTTTTCCTGAATTTTCAAGCATTATGTATCCTCTTTTTGACGTACTATTATTGAGATAAATCCTACCTCTGTATTAGTTTTGAGCATCAATTAATAAAAAATAAAATATAAAAAAAATGATTTTCATTATACTTTCGTTAACATTAGATTCTTTATAAATAGGAAAATTATTTAGGTCATATTATTAAGCTAATATGTGATATTCTTATAAACAGACAAAAACTAATAGGTTACAATTTCCGAAGTAATAAATGTTAAAACCAAACACAAATAAAATACAAAAATCGTAACTTTGTGACACAATTTAAACAAATATCCACAATGGAGTACAGAATAGAAAAAGATACGATGGGTAACGTAAATGTGCCTGCAGATAAACTTTGGGGCGCACAAACAGAGCGTTCTCGAAATAATTTTAAAATTGGAGCAGTAGCATCTATGCCTTTAGAAATTATTTATGGGTTTGCCTACCTTAAAAAAGCTGCTGCTTACACAAATTGTGAGTTAGGCGTTTTGGCAATTGAAAAACGTGATTTGATTGCTCAGGTTTGTGAAGAGATTTTAGAAGGAAAGCATGATAACCAGTTTCCGTTGGTGATTTGGCAGACGGGTTCTGGTACGCAAAGTAACATGAACGTCAATGAAGTAGTTGCTAATAGAGCACATCAAATTGTTGGTAAAGTGATTGGTGAGGGAGAGAAAACGATACAGCCAAATGACGATGTAAATAAATCACAGTCGTCTAATGATACATTTCCAACAGGAATGCATATTGCCATTTATAAGAAAATTGTGGAAACAACGATTTCTGGTGTGATTCAATTAAGAAACACATTACATGAAAAATCAATTACATTTAAAAATATAGTTAAAATTGGTCGCACGCATTTAATGGATGCAACGCCTCTAACCTTAGGACAAGAATTTTCTGGTTACGTGTCACAATTAGATCATGGTTTAAAAGCACTAGAAAATACGCTTCCGCATCTAAGTGAATTGGCTTTAGGTGGAACTGCAGTTGGTACAGGTTTAAACACTCCTGAAGGGTACAGTGAATTAGTCGCAGAATACATCGCAAAATTTACCGATTTACCTTTTATTACTGCTGGCAATAAATTTGAAGCACTTGCTGCTCATGATGCTTTAGTAGAAACTCATGGTGCTTTAAAACAGATAGCAGTATCTCTAAATAAAATTGCTAACGATATTAGAATGATGGCTTCTGGACCTAGAAGTGGTATTGGAGAAATCACTATTCCTGCAAATGAACCTGGAAGTTCTATTATGCCAGGAAAAGTAAACCCTACACAATGTGAAGCTATAACAATGGTGTGTGCTCAAGTTATTGGTAATGATGTTGCAGTGAGTGTTGGTGGTATGCAAGGTCATTATGAGCTAAATGTATTTAAACCTATGATGGCTGCAAATGTGTTACAAAGTGCTCAATTAATTGGTGATGCTTGTGCTAGTTTTGAGGAGCATTGTGCTGCTGGAATAGAACCAAACCACGAAGTGATTAAACAATTACTAAATAACTCATTAATGCTCGTTACTGCGCTTAATACTAAAATAGGGTATTATAAAGCTGCTGAAATCGCAAATACTGCTCATAAAAATGGAACAACATTAAGAGAAGAGGCTGTAAACCTTGGTTATGTTACCGCTAAGGATTATGACGAATGGGTGAAACCCGAGCATATGGTTGGCACTTTAAAATAACGATTAAACACATATTTACACGACATAAATGCCATGAACATCGATAAATCACTAATTTATTGATGTTTTTTATTATATTAGTCATTTAAAATTAAAACTATGAAATTAAAATTACTCAGCTTATTTACTATTATTAGTGCTTGTGCACTAATGAATGCTCAAACTACTTTTGAACC
>JAWUWM010000081.1:0-24526 GCA_034111845.1 Psychroserpens sp.
TTATGAACGACAGTCTTATTCTAATTCTAGCTATACTTGTTTCTGCAGCGATTGGTGCCTATTTAGGCATGCTTTTTATTAAGTTGAAAAGTAAAAGTGAACAGAGTACTTTAGAAGAACGTAACTCTAATTTGACTCAACAATTACAAGAATTAAAGATACTTCATCAAACTGAAAACGAGAAACAAGATTCTTATTTCAAGACTAAATTAGGAGAGCTTGCTGAAAGCATCTCAAAAACAGAGCAAGAACGCGAAGAGATAAGAAAAGAAAAAGATCTTTTAAATACCGAGTTAGCTAGACGCAATAGTGAATATGAGAACCTTCAGAAATTAAGCGATAAACGTGATGAAGACATTGAATTACGTCAAGAACAGTTGCGCAAAGATTTTGAGATTTTAGCAACTAAAATTCTAGATGAAAAATCTGAGAAGTTCACCCTTCAGAATAAAGAAAACATCAAGAATATTTTAAATCCGTTACAGGAAAAGATTCAATTATTTGAAAAGAAAGTAGACGATACTCAAAAGGAAAGTATCTCCATGCACTCGTCATTGAAAGAACAGTTGTTAGGATTGAAAGACCTTAACCAACAAATGACAAAAGAAGCTACCAATTTAACTAGAGCTTTAAAAGGTGACAGTAAAATGCAAGGTAATTGGGGAGAATTGGTACTTGAACGAGTTCTTGAAAAATCTGGGCTAGAAAAAGATAGAGAATATTTTGTACAACAAAACTTTACTAGAGAAGATGGCACAAGAGTATTACCAGATATCGTTTTGCACTTGCCAGACAATAAGAAAATGATTATTGATAGTAAAGTATCTTTAACCGATTACGAGCGCTATGTTAATGCAGAAGATGATGAACGCGAGGTCTATTTAAAAGCACACATCAATTCTATAAGGCGACACGTAGACCAATTGAGCGAAAAGAAATACGAAGATTTGTACGATATAGAAAGTCCAGATTTTGTATTACTTTTTATCCCAATTGAACCTGCCTTTGCAGTAGCCATTAATGCGGATAACTCAATTTATAACAAAGCATTTGAGAAAAACATTGTCATCGTTACACCTTCTACGCTTCTAGCCACGTTAAGAACCGTTGACAGTATGTGGAATAATGAAAAGCAACAACAAAACGCGATAGAAATCGCACGACAAGCTGGCGCATTGTATGATAAATTTGAAGGCTTAGTTAAGGATTTAACAGGTGTTGGCAAAAAGATTGATGATGCTAAAAAAGATTATTCTGCAGCAATGAATAAATTAGTTGAAGGAAAAGGAAATCTAATAACGAGTGTTGAAAAAATAAAAAAACTAGGAGCTAAGGCTAAAAAATCGTTACCAGAAGCTATTATTAAAAGAGCGAGTGATGGTGCAGAGGATTAAACATTATAATAGCTTACAATCAAAAAAACTAGCACTATCATTTAGATAAATGAAACCATAGTTTCAAAAGAATAAAACAGTATGAAAAAATTTTTAAGAGCACTGATTATTGGCATTATTGCAGTACTAGGCATCTATTATGCTGTCATCTATTTTGTACCTTACAGTGAAGGCTATCGTTCTGGAGAGCTCATAAAATTTAGCAATAAAGGACTTGTCGTAAAAACATGGGAAGGTGAAATAAGCCAAGGAATATCTGGTGCTCAAATTTTCCAGTTTTCAGTTTTGGATAAAGATAAGAAGGTTATAGAAGATTTAAAAAAGTTTCAGGGAAAGTATGTTAAACTCACCTATATTGAGCGCTTAGGAACGTTCTTTTGGCTAGGCGACACCACTTACTTTATCACCAAAGTGGAACAAGAACCATCACCGCACTCTAGAAATTAGAGTTCAACAAACCACACAAACCGAATGGAACTACTAGGTAAACTCTTTGGAAGCAAACAACTAAAAAGGACTGATCCTTATTTTGGGGACATTGAGAGTTTTAGCACCAAAGAAAACAACGTAGATTGGCAAGTAAATCATAAATTTTTAGACGCCAATATTAAACTCAGGTTTACAGGAAACAAGGAAGATCTCTCCAAAATTAAAAAATAGATTTTACGCCACGCTTTGCGCAGTAAAGCGGACATAAAATTAGAATCTGAAAAAACACTTAAAGAACAATTTGACACTGCTCAAATGACACTCATTTGAATTAAAAGAAATGGCTGTAACTAATAACGGATTTGAACTAACATTTCAAGAAAATAAAAATCCACATTATTTGTTTAATTTCCATTTTAAAAACAATAAACAGGTTGGCGTTTCTATCGATGGATAACATTAGAATAATAAACGATAAGAGCCCTCTTCTTAATTGTATTCTTCTAGCCATCATAAAAAATCGAAACGTTAAAGTATGTCAAAACCTAACAAAATGACTCATACTACTTAAGTAAAACATCTAATTAATGTATCTTGCTTTTTTATTAAAAGTGCAATCATGAAAGACAATACAATGCTCAATTACATAAAAGAGGTATTACAAAATATGCCAGCAGACTGGTTAAGCCTAACAACCCATCGGCTAGATATTTATGATGAAGCGTTAGCTAAAACTCAATTCTTAGAACATTTTGAAAACCTATATAATACTAAGGATTCTAAATCAGCATCACTAAGCAAATTACCTACTGCTTATGACTACATTAGATTAGGACACCCATTATCCTGTGTACTAGAATGGGCTATTGCAAACCTCAATAATTTAGAATCAGAACATGTGATCAGTTTTTCATCTCAAACGGTTCCTGTTTTAGCTATTTTGAGAAAAAATCTATTAGATAACAAAAACACTCTGATTACATATTCGGGAGAATTACCAGCATTTTTTAATGTTGATGTACTGCAGCGTATCTATGGCTATACCTTTGTTTTAAAGCAAATTAGTGATATAGAAGATATTTCAGAATTTAAAGGAAGTACAATCTTCATATCACAAAAGGATACGATGAATTCTATTGCGCTTAACCCAAATATTGACTTTTTTATTAGTCTTCATGATCAACTTGGAAGTGTTTTAGTAGTTAATGGAGACCAAAATCACGATTATATCTCAGATATTCAACATGTAAGACGACGAGAGACCATAGCAATGACACCAGTTAATTGTCTTAGTGCTTTAGAAGCTCTGGTAGAAAAGTCCTTGGTTACTAAAAACGATCATAACGTCACAACCAATAAGACGAAAGTTTTAGATGCTATCGCAACAATTACAGGTGCACCTATTAAAGCACTAGTGGGTTCTAGTGGACTATCTATTCAATATGCTATTATGATGGGACTTATTCATGATGCGTTAGAAAATCACGAAGGAAAAGCTATTAAAATTATTGTTCCTCCAAACTGTTATGGTGGCACAAACGACCAAGCCAGACGCGTAGCTGCCTGTATTGATAATGTTGAAATCGTAGATTTACCTGTGGATGGTGATAATGATATGGTTAAAAGTATCGATACGGTTTTAAACACCATAGCAGAAGAAGATGCTATCCCGTATATCATTGCTGAGATCCCTACAAACCCAAGAGTTGAAGTTCCAGATCTCCTACAATTAAAGAACGTTTTAAGTGCAACTCGTAAAACTGCTAGTGGAAAAACAGCTATAGATCCTGTTTTTATTTTAGACCAAACATTTTGTCCTAATGTTCACTTTCTAGGCGATGATGATATATTGTCAACGATAAGAACCATTTCTTATGCTAGTGGGTCTAAATTCCCAAGTGGAGGACAATGCACTGCTGGTTACTGCGTGGGCAACACAAAAACGGAAGCTTTGATGGATAAAATTCAGTTACACCTCAATATTTGTGATAATGAAGCTACACATCTTCAATATGAACTATTAGCGAAGCAATTACCTTCAATGACACAAAGGATAAGTGATGCTTATGACAACACGCGTGAATTTGTAAACTTTATCAATGACAGTTTACCTGAGGCAAAAATCAATTTTGTGTCAGATGAATTAGCCAAACAAGGTTTTACACCTTCTGTTTTTTCGCTAGACCTGCCAACTAAAGGACATACTGATGAAGAAAAAGAAACTTACAAAAGAGCGTTAAATTTAAAATTAATCAATTTAATGATTACCGAAATCCCTAACGAAAGTAAATTTTGCGTGAGCTATGGACAATTAAAAGGTTGTTATTGGACCATACCAGCAACATCTACTCAAGGCACGACCAAAGAAGGTGATAAAGATTATATAGTGCGTGCGTCATTATCTCCTAATTTAGATCTTCAACGTCATAAAGAGGTGTTTTTAAAATTTGTTGAAAGCATTTGATTGCAGTTGTGAGTCTAGCCTCAACACTTAGTTTTGCACTTGGGTGATTTATTTAGAATACCTGTGGATTTTAGAAGCTAAAATGTCGTTTATAAAAGTGGTGCAGCGATACTACTTTATCAATAAGTGTTTAACGTTGATAGGCTGTAAAGCTAGAGGAACTTTTTAGGCTTAATTTAAAGTTTTAAAAATAAAATAGCTTTAATTTTGTAGTAGATAATTAGTCTTATCCCAGCGAATGTTCAGCAACTAATTTGACAAAATCTAAAGAGCTAATCATACCTTTTATTTCCCCTTCATCCATCACAACTATATGATGCACTTCATGTCTTAGCATCATTTTAGCAGCTGCCTGAGCGCTTGAATCTACATGAACAACGTGAACAACTGAGGACTTCATCACATCTCCCACATTGGCATCGTCATTCACATCTTTGCTTATATCTGTAGCAGTGATGATACCTTGAATAGTCATTTCAACCTTTAGCGTATCGTTGGAATACGAAATAATTGGAATAGCATGAATTCCTTTTTCCTTCATTAATGCTCTAATTTCTTGAATACTATTTTCTCCTATCGCAGTGGTGACAGGAGTCGACATGAAATTTTTTACTTGTATTCGCATAACTAGTGATTTAAGTTAATAATAGCTTAAATAAACAGAAACTAACGACTCTCTTCATTTACCTATCGTAAAAATAGGAATACATGTCTTAATTACATATGATAAAAATCATGATATGGCAATTAGAATTACCTCTATATGGTTTTAATAGATTACCATTATTGGCTATTAATAAAAGCAGTTCAACAAGGCTATAGACAAACTCTCATACAACCTCATTTTTTTCCCATTTTGCATGTCACAGAATGAGCGTAAGACTAAATAATATTGGAAAAATAAAGAGCTTAAAAAGCTTGTTAACCTTAATAAATTCTGTGGCGCAAGTGTTCCACCTTTAATTCCTTTCTAATTAAAAAAGACATTCAAGAGGATTTTATCAAAGCTAGAATTAACCATATATAACACTGTAATACAATTTTTACCGACTAGAACATAAAAGAAAGCACACAATAATTAACTCTAAAACATCTCATAAAGCGTTGTTATGATCACACCTTGAGAATTATCTAAACTAATAGATAGTAACTGTTTTTCTTCTTTTACTTTCAAATTAAAAGGCGGTGCCAATAAGCTTAAACCACTTTGCTTTTTTAGCCTAATTCCTTGACCAGAAATAATATCCTTGTTAGGTGTAAAGTCACCTTCAGGTAAATGCTCAGTTAAAATAACATATTTAAAATCGGTTAACTGACGAACTACACGTCCAACTTCAGCATTAGACAAATGCTGTAAGACTTGTCGCAACACAGCACAATCTCCAGAAGGCAAATTATCTACTGCAATATCTAAGCAGTGAAATTCTAAATGAGCGTCTCTAAATGTCGCTTTATTATAGGTTATAAGATCCGTTACGATATCAATCGCGATGTATTTTGAAGTATGCTTTACCAATGCATTCCCTATATTAAAGTCTCCACAACCTAAATCACAAACTACAAGAGGAATTTCAAAAGCACTTAGAAATGATGTTATTGTTTCAATATATGGTTTTACGACATCGAGATGATGTGATCCGTCACCAGAATAGAAAGCATCAGCATTAGTTCCCCAAAGATTCTTTTCATAAATCTGCTCCATGGCATTTTTTGTTGGCCAAGGGGTCTTTATTCGTTTTATTCTATTTTCCTTTTTCTTCATAAACTGAGCACTAATCTAAATAGACTAAGCTTTATAAATACATATCCCTTTATCATTTGCTCTATGTCTTAATTCTTATCAGATTCTTTTCAATGAATTGGAAAAACCTATACCAATGATTCCTAAGATTCATTATTTTTAGTGATCGACTGTATTAGTAACTCTACAAAGATAAGTATTACTAGCGCTTAACTATTAAAACCAATATAACAGATAAATCACCGTTGCATGTCAGTTACAAACACTTGTCCGCTCAAAAATTGAATTGATAAAATCAATCATATCTCTAAACTTTACCTTGTAACCATGACTCAATTTATGGCTGCACAATCATTTTATGAGAACCAAGGGTTTAAAAGAATTCCAAAAGAAGCGTTACCCAATAATTTCTTGTATAATACTTTCGACACTATCTTTTTTGTGAAATATTTGACTAATTTTATTTAATATCTTCGAGCAACGATAATGAAAGCAGTACATATAACACAGCAATGGGAAGGGTTTTTCAACTACCTAGAAGGCTATGCTAACATTGAACACTACAAACACGTTGAATTCACTATGGAATTTAGTATAACTGATAATTCATTCGTTGGCACATCCAGAGAGAAAGAGTCACAAGATGCTTTCAAAAAACCTGCAATCGCAAAAGGCTTTATTGATGATGAAAAAATGAGTTTTATGATGAAGTATCCTTGTGTATATTGTAAAGATGACTTCGGAAATATCATATCCGATAAATCGTCTGAACATCCAGACATACATTATCTTGGTTGTTTTGACAGCGATAAAAAAACCATAAGTGGAAATTGGGAAATGACAGTATATGAAGAAAAATATGTCGGTGGTTATCTTGAAGAGCTATTAAATGGAACATTCGAAATGAGAAGGATTAATTGAATTAGTACAATTAACGACAAATTAATCTACAAAATTCAAGCTCAAACCACACTATTTTAGAGGGATTGACACAAAATTGACACTTTTTTTACATTTCATTTGACCATCTAACACGCTATCAACCCTATATTTGATTTACGTTAATCTCAAAACGAAACTACTATGAACCAAGCATGCTAGACCTAGCATCATTAAAGCGAATGATTAATAGCAAATAGTAGGTGACCGTTAAAATAATAAACATATGAACAAAACCACAATTATTTCCCGTACAAAACTGGCGATAATAAGCCTATTAGTTTTTGGCTTCGTAAGTTGCAACAGTACTGCTAAAACTGATGACCTAAATTCATTAGAGACCACTGATATTGGTTTTGCTGACTCAAATTTTGAACGCAGTACTAACAAAAAAATTCCTGATTTATACTATGGTGTAGATACTCGTTTTACAGCTGTAAAGAAATCAGATATTGATAAAGCGACGACAATTTATGATTTTCTTAATGAGGAAGAAAAACAACAAATAGATCACATCAATTCGGTTAAGCTAGTCATAATTAAAAATAATCAACAAAGTGACATCCAAGACTATGGAAAAAGTGACCAACTCACTGAAGCACAACTAAAAATATTAAGATCTACAGATTTCTTTAGTCATTTTACCATTAGAACTGAATTCAAAGAAAAAAACAAAGAAACAGGGAAACTAGAAGACCACTTTTTCGGTCCTCACATAACTGTCGTTCCAGACAAACAAGCAGCGTATATTGATGGTAAAGAATCTCTCATTGCCTATCTTAAGAGGAATAGCAACGCAAGCATGACCGCTATAAAAGATAACAAACTTGGAGCTATTAAAATATCGTTCTTAGTAACAAAAGAAGGAATCATTTCAAATGTTATACATGATGCAATGACGACGGGTTATTCTTCTATTGATCAAAAACTATTGGAACTCATTAAAAATATTCCAGGTGAATGGACACCTGCTGAAAATTCTTTGGGTGAGAAAATAGATTATGAATTCGTATTTACTTTTGGACCGAGAGATGGTTGTTAACCAACAAAATCATCTTAAACAGACTGTCATCTATTATTTAAAAAGCTGTTTTTTTTATAGATTATTAATAATGAATGATTGAATTCTAACTACATATTAGTCATCTTCTTGACTTTGAATTTTGAAAAAGCTAACCTCGTATGCACGTATTGAACGTGTTTCAGTAACGTTGAATACAAGACATTGAAACCCTTTCATATTCATAATTGTGAGCAATGCGAAAACACCAATCGATGAGAAAACTCGGAATAGTAATAATTAGAATTATAGGATTATCTACGATGTCTTGTCAGTCAAAAAAATCGACATCACATTCAGAATCAAAATTCACTGAAACTATAAGTGAAATATTAGCAGCCAAATAGAGCACTACTCACACCAAGGTGTATACTTAATTTATTTTGCAAGTTCTCATCTCAAAAAATCCTCCGGAATTTTCTCCGGTTCGTATTTGTTTACTAATTTAGGTGCTTAACCACGTAACCAAACACATCACGCTAAACGAAACTCCTGAAAATTTGAAAACATCTAATACAAAAGCGTATTACCAACAAATCAATACCATTCAAGCTTTAGAATCTGATTATTTATATATTCAACCGTCTCAAATTGAAAAGGCAGGTAATGGTTTATATACAGCAATAGATATTTTTAAAAATGAAACTATTTCTCTTTTTAAAGGAGAAATAATCACAAATAAAGAAGCTAAAAAAAGAGTCAAAAAAAATAATGACAGCTATTTTATTAATTTATTAGATGGCTCAATTATGGACAGCATACATACCGATTGCTATGCTAAATATGCAAATGATGCCGAAGGCATTAGTAATAATAGTTTTAAAAATAATGCAGAAATCACCTTAGATGATGATGACAACGTATGTATACAAGCAATAAGGGCTATTTCTTCTGGTCAAGAAATATTTTGCAGTTACGGTAAGCCCTATTGGAAAAAACACAGCTAATAACACTAGAATACATGTGTAATATAAGTTTCTTCAATGAAGCATCTATTAAGAGCCCACTGACTCTAAATACAAATAAACACTGTGACTAAGCTTTGGTCGCTACAACTTCTCCATACAGATCAAAATCTTCTGCTTCAATAACTTTTATAGTTGCAAACTCACCCGTTTTCAAATACGTTTCAGTAGCATCAATTAGAACTTCGTTATCTACATCTGGTGAATCAAATTCTGTACGACCAATAAAATAATTACCTTCTTTACGATCAATAACAACTTTGAATTCTTGTCCGATTTTTTCCTGATTCAATTCAAAAGAAATTTGAGACTGGATTTCCATAATCTGGTTAGCACGATCCATTTTCACTTCTTCAGGTACATCATCTACGAGATTAAAAGCATGTGTGTTTTCTTCATGAGAATAGGTAAAACAACCCATACGCTCAAAACGCATATCTGTTACCCATTGCTTCAACGTTTGAAAATCGTCTTCAGTTTCACCAGGATAACCCACAATTAACGTGGTTCTAATAGTCATTTCTGGCACTTTAGCTCTAAAGTCTTTAAGTAACTTAGTAGTCTTCGCCTGAGTCGTACCACGACGCATACTTTTCAAAATAGAATCACTGATATGTTGTAATGGAATATCTAAATAATTACAAATCTTAGGCTCACGCTTCATAATATCTAAGACATCCATTGGGAAACCTGTAGGAAATGCATAGTGTAATCTAATCCACTCAATACCCTCTACTTTTACCAAGTGTTCTAGTAACTCAGCAAGGTTACGCTTCTTATAAATATCTAATCCGTAATAAGTTAAATCTTGAGCAATTAAAATCAACTCTTTCACGCCATTAGCTGCTAATTTTTCAGCTTCTATAACTAGATTTTCAATAGGTGTACTTTTATGTTTTCCACGCATTAATGGGATGGCACAAAAACTACAAGGTCTGTCACAACCTTCAGCAATTTTTAAATACGCATAATTTTTTGGGGTCGTTGTTAAACGCTCACCAATCAATTCGTGCTTATAATCTGCACCCAATGCTTTTAATAATTGAGGTAACTCAGTCGTACCAAAATATTCATCTACATTAGGAATTTCTTTTTGTAAATCTGGCTTATAACGTTCACTTAAACAACCTGTAACAAACACTTTATCAACCTCTCCTGCTTCCTTTTTTTGCATGTATTCAAGGATCGTATTTACACTTTCCTCTTTAGCATTGTTGATAAAACCACAAGTGTTAATCACCACAACATTACCGTCTTCTTCATGAACAACGTCCTTTCCGCTGGCTTTTAGTTGTCCCATTAACACTTCACTATCGTACACATTCTTACTGCATCCAAGTGTAATAACGTTAATTCTGTTTTTCTTAAGTGATTTAGTTCTCATAGTCAAATTTCAGTTGGCAAAGATACATAATGATTTGTGATAAACAGTTAAACCTTTTTTATCTTTAACAGTCTTAATACAAAACCAATACCATGAAATCTTCAAGTTGGGCTGTCATTGTTTTTAGCCTAATTCTATTTTTTAATTGTTCTTCGGAAGATGACGCGACTCAAATTCAAGATTCACTTCCTGCAGAAAGCATCTACTTCCCTCCTATTTCTTCGGAAATTTGGGAGACCAAATCCTTGTCTGAATTAGAATGGAATGACACACAATTACAACCGCTTTTAGACTTTCTTGAAAACAACAGCACCAAAGGTTTCATCATACTTCATAACGGAAAAATCGTTATTGAAACCTATATGAATGGTCATACCCAAACATCGCCTTGGTATTGGGCAAGCGCAGGAAAAACATTAACAACAACCGTGACTGGTATTGCTCAAGATGAAGGGTTTTTAAATATCAATGATAAAGTTTCAGATTATATTGGTACGGGATGGACAAGCATTCCATTAGAAAAAGAAAACTTAATCACGTGTGCAAATTTATTATCAATGACTTCTGGGTTGGACGACACTTTAGGCCAGAACATTTCTGCAGAGAACCTACAATATAGCGCAGATGCTGATGATCGTTGGGCATATCATGGTGTGTTTTTAAAACTACAAGACGTCGTTTCTACCGCTAGTAATCAAACTTGGACTAGTTATTTCAACACCAAATTAAAAGATAGAATAGGGATGACAGGTTCATGGATACCTTTTGAAGATTTAAATATATATTGGAGCACTACGAGAAGTATGGCACGTTTTGGATTGCTTACTTCTGCAAATGGAACTTGGGAAGACACTCAAATTGTATCTGAAGATTTCCTAAATCAAGCTACGAACACCTCACAACCTATCAATCCAGCTTATGGATATTTATGGTGGCTCAACGGCAAATCAAGCTATCAATTACCACAATCACAATTTGAAATATCAGGGGAATTAATACCAAATGCTCCAAATGACATGTATTGCGCATTAGGTCGTAATGATCAAAAAATTTATATCGTACCAAGTAAAAAACTAGTCGTCATTAGATTGGGAGAAGCGGCGGAAAATGTTGATTTTGCGCTCTCATCGTTTGATAATAACTTGTGGGAAAAAATTAATTTAGTTATTAATTAATTATAATTAACAGGCGCTGTCCTCATTTTAGAGGCTTGTTCATAAACATAAGCCCATTGCAACAATTGCTTTTCTGTTAGTCGAGAACTAATAAATGTTAATCCCTTTGGAACACCTTCGTCTGTATAACCCATTGGCACTGTAATTGCGGGATACTCTGCCACTGCAGCGTGACTAGCATGATAATTATTTATGGATACAATGCCATCCAAATTATGGGCTTTCATTGGTTCATCAAAAAAGCGTTTCCCATTAGTTTTGAGAGTAGTCTTAATTTTAGTAAATTCTTCTTCGGTTGCAAAATCATCTGCTACACCTTTAAATAAGGCTTGACCATAAGGCATTATATTCAAACTATCTGTCTTATTAAAAGCTATAATATCTTCAATAGATGTATAACCTAGATTCTCATTTCCGTAGGTATTAAAGTACGTAACCAAATCTGTTTTCATATCTAAATTGAGTAACCTTAAAAATCCAGGAAGCGGAATTTCAGTAGCTTCTATCTCAACGATATCTGCTCCTTGATCTTTCATGACCTGCACTGCATTAGCATATAACTCATCTTCCATTAGACTTTTAAAAGCACCAAAACGTTTATTTTTAAGTGACGCTTTTTCAAAATTAGACTGCGTATAATATCTAATTAATGGATCAAAAACGGACTTTGAATCTGATTCATCTTTCCCCATTAACGCATCTAAAAGAATCGCATTATCCACCACATTTTTGGTGATTGGTCCTGCAGTATCCAACGTAGAAGAAATAGGTACAATACCACTACGACTTACTACACCAATAGTTGGTTTAAAACCAACCGTAGAGTTCTGACTCGCAGGAGATAAAATAGAACCTGATGTCTCACTACCAATTGCTGCAGCACAAAAATTAGCAGCAACCGCTACACCACTTCCTGAGCTAGAACCTCCTGTATCTATAGTTTTACGACCGTAAGGGTTTAAGGTTTGTCCGCCAATGGCAGAATAACCACTTGGGCAATCGCCACAAAAAAAGTAAGCCCATTCACTTAAATTCGCTTTACCTAAAATTAAACCACCTTTAGATTTTAACTGGTTCACAATAAAAGAGTCTTCAACAGTATTATCTTTCAACGCGACAGCTCCAGCAGTTGTTGGCATCTCAGACGTATTGATGTTGTCTTTTAAAAGTATTGGCATGCCAAAAACGGGATGTTTAAGCATTCTATTGCGCAGTTCTCTGTCTTTTTGTTGTGCCTCAGCAATCACATTTGGATTTAATGCTATGACCGAATTTAAAGACAACTCATTCTCTCTATCAAATTGTCTTATACGATATAAGTAAAACTTCGTGAGTTGCTCGTAAGATAATTTACGCGTATAGATGTGTTTTTGAATCGTTGGTATGTCTTGATCTAAAACCAATGGTTTTAATTCATTATATGTTGTTTCTGTAAAATCTTCAAGGTCTTCGTTAAAGACATTCCATAATTCTGAAGTATTGATATACTTAGAATCTAATACTTTAAACTCTCTAAAATCTTTAGTAGAAATAGCGCTTAAATCATTAGACACTTCTATATCATTAGTCGTATTTTCTCTAGAGGTTTTGCAGCTTACTACACACAAAACAAGACAACTTAATATTAGAAATCGCATAATTAGAATTTTTACTAAAAATACGGAAAATCCAAATCAATCCTCATAAAAGAATAAAACGCATCAAAACAAATTGTTTTGATGCGCTCCTATATAAATTTAAATACTTGATTTACTACTCTTGTAATTCTAAAGTAAGTATAAAATCTCCAATATATATTTCTATTTCGCCCGCTTCATTGATAAAATTCCCAGTAAAATTGAATACATCAGCATATAATATATTAGGATCGTATGAAGCAATAATAATAATAATACCATCGTTACTGACTTGACCACTTGTAATAGTATTCCCAAAATCAAATCTTATATTAGACTCGTTTAAGTTATAAGAAATAGACTCACTAGAAAGAGCTCCAGTCCAAGATGTTTGCTCTCCTTCAATAACGTTGAAATCAGGCCAATCATACCAAGGATAAGAAACTGTACCATCTGCTTTAAAACGCATTGTCATTTGTGATAAAAGAGAACTAGGTTGCATGGATAGTTCAGACAGTAAATCTATACTAAAGACACCATCTCCATTTAAATCCATATTGGTTTCAGTTTCAAACGCAACAATTTTGTACGTTTTATTTTCATGGGTGAAAGATTCTGTACTGTCATCAGAACTGCAAGCATATAGAAGAATAAGTGACAAAAATAGTAGTGAATTTTTCGTAGTTTTTATAATAATAATAATAATAGAAACTTTTCCTGAAAAGTCAGAGTTTTAGCATCTTTTAAAAAACGTTATTTAAAGAAACTATCCACAAATTCATATTTATTAAACACCTGTAAATCTTCAATTCCTTCTCCTACACCAATATATTTTACTGGTATTTTAAACTGGTCACTAATACCAATAACAACACCACCTTTTGCAGTACCGTCCAGTTTGGTAACTGCTAAAGAAGTTACCTCTGTAGCTGCAGTAAATTGTTTTGCCTGTTCGAAAGCATTTTGTCCAGTAGAACCATCTAATACTAATAAAACGTCGTGAGGCGCATCACTTATCACTTTTTGCATGACACGTTTTACTTTGGTGAGCTCGTTCATTAAGTTCACCTTATTATGTAAACGTCCTGCAGTATCTATAATAATTACATCTGCATCTTGGTTCACTCCAGATTGCAAAGCATCAAAAGCAACACTTGCTGGATCACTTCCCATATCCTGTCGTATCATGGGTACATCAACGCGATCTGCCCAAACCTGAAGTTGATCTATTGCAGCGGCTCTAAAGGTATCTGCAGCACCAAGAATAACTTTAAATCCTTTCTTTTTAAATTGGTAGGCTAATTTTCCAATCGTTGTTGTTTTACCAACACCATTAACACCTACTACCATTAACACATAAGGTGTTTTTGAACCATCAGCTTGTTTTGGTAACTCAGGAATCACATAATCTGTGTCCTCTCCAGAATTGGTTTCAGATAACAATCCAGCAATTTCTTCGCGTAAAATGGTGTTTAATTCTGATGTACCTAAATATTTATCTTGAGAGACACGTTCTTCAATACGGGTAATAACTTTAAGTGTCGTATCCACTCCAACGTCACTCGACACTAAAACTTCCTCTAGATTATCTAAAACATCTTCATCAACTTTAGATTTACCCGCTACTGCTTTGTTCAGTTTTGAGAAAAACGATGATTTTGATTTTTCTAACCCTTTATCTAGGGTTTCCTTTTTTTCCGAAGAAAATATTTTTTTAAAAAAACTCATTTGGTTGTTACGGTGTTTGTCATTGCGTTATTACGTCATTTCAGAGCATATAATCTCCTCTAAACATAAAGCAATTTCCTTGCCTTAAAAACTAACTGCTATTTTGTCAGCAAATCACTCAAATATAGACATAAAAAAACTGCTTTCAAATATGAAAGCAGTTCGTAATTAAACATTAAATGTTTAATTTATTTTTTCTTTAAAAAATCACCTACAAACTCTGGCGCCATTACTGACTCCACAAACATGTAAGCACCTGTTTTTGGTGATTTTACCATTTTGATTGCTTTAGTAAGTCTCTTAGATCCTGTTTGTAATGATGCTACTGATTTCTTTGCCATGACTATTATGGGTGTTATTTAAGCTTTTCTAACGAAAATATCGACTATGAGATGTATCTTAATTTTCTAACGAAAAACTCTAATTATTATTTAATTTCTTTGTGAACTGTCATACGCTTAAGAACAGAATTGAATTTCTTAATCTCCATTCTATCTGGCGTATTCTTTTTGTTTTTTGTAGTAATGTAACGAGATGTTCCTGGCTCACCAGTTCCCTTGTGCTCTGTACATTCTAATATAACCTGTATTCTATTTCCTCTTTTTGCCATTGTACGTGTATTTAACGCGGTATGCTGTTATTTTAAAAGCCCTTTAGACTTTGCTTCTTTAATTGCAGCAGTAATACCGATCTTATTGATGGTTTTTAATGCTGAAGTTGATATTTTTAAAGTTATCCACTCCTCTTGTTCTGGTAAATAGAAACGTTTCTTAATTAAATTCACATTGAATTTACGCTTTGTTCTATTCATTGCGTGAGATACGTTGTTTCCAACCATTGCTCTTTTCCCAGTAAGTTCACAAACTCTTGACATTTCTTTCTAACTTTATATGATGTTATACTGCACTTGTCTTACAATATCGCTTTAGATATTTTTAAACAGGGTGCAAATTTAATAAAACTTTGCAATACAGACAAACTAAAACTGTTACTTTTTCAAAATTTCTTTCTGTAACATTTCAAAGGCTTTATTTGCTGCTTTGGTAATCACTTTTACGCGGTGGTTTCCAAAACTAAATTTCTCAGAAAACACACCCTCTTTTGTTGCAATAGCGATGTATACAATCCCTAAATCTTCATCTGTATCATCTGTTGTTGGCCCTGCATTGCCTGTCGTAGCGACCCCAAAGTCTGTATCAAAAATCTGCAACACATTTTTCGCCATGGCTTCTGCAACTTCTCCACTTACGACAGAATGTTTTTCAATAATATCTTCGGAAATTTTAAGCACATTAATCTTTGCTTCTTTTGTATAACTTACAATGCTGCCCTTAAAATATTTTGATGCGCCTGCGTTTACAGTAAAACGTTCTGCTAATAATCCTCCAGTACAACTTTCTGCAGTTGCAACCGTTTTTTGTCGTTCAGTAAGATAAGTACCGATTATTGCTTCGATAGACAGATCCTCTTCAAAACCTGCAAATATATCGGCTATTTGAGGTAATAATAATTGAATTTGTTTTTCCATTTCGGCTTCAATAACCGACTGATCATTTCCTTTAGCTGATAATCGCAGTCTCACACGACCTAAGCTTGGCAAATAGGCTAATTTGATGAACTCTGGTAATTCATCTTCAAATTTCTCAATACGCTCAGCTAAAGAACTTTCGCCTAAACCGTAGGTCAAAAATGTTTTATGCTGAATATATGGAAACTTAAAACGTAACCTCAATCTCGGAATAACCTCATCATCAATAAGCGCTTTCATCTCATAAGGCACTCCTGGTAGCGAAATAAAAACAGTATTATTTTTTTCTAACCACATGCCTGGAGCACTTCCATATTTATTCATGAGCACATCAGCCTTTGAAGGCACTAATGCTTGATCTAGATTCACCTGCATAACAGGTCTCTTGACATAGACTTCCCATAAATGCTCAATATTTTGTCTTACAGCACTATCTTCCTTTAACGAATCGTCAAAATAATAGGCAATCGTTTTTTTTGTAATATCGTCTTTTGTTGGACCTAGGCCTCCCGTAATAATAACAAGATCTGCATTAGATTCTGCCTCTGCAAATGCTTTTAAAATATGAGTTCGGTCGTCTTGTACAGACGTAATTTGATACACCGATACACCAATTTTATTAAGTTGTTTTGCTATAAATGCTGAATTTGAATCAACAATTTGACCAATGAGAATCTCATCACCAATAGTAATAATTTCTGCTGTCATTATAAGTCGAAGTCTGCTTTAATTTCTGCAGTCGATCGATCTACAGCAGCTAAAACTAATTCTAATTCACGAGAGCAATCTTCTCCTGATTTCTCTAATTTCCCCCAATCCTGGACAACAATAAGAGCTTCTAAAACACCGAGCTCAAATAAATCTATAGTTGGTTTCATTTTATGAGCAGCCTGGTAGGTATTATAATAATCACTTTCGGCTACTGCTGTTTTGAGTCGTTGAGCATCCTCTGGCACTTCTCCTAAAAACGCTTCTGCAAGCGCTTTGATAAAATCCATATCATTATCTGCCAATTCTTTTACTCTATGTAATTTGTAATACTGTTCCATTATTTAACTGTAATTGAAAACAATTGTTTGTCTTCTATAAATCCTTTTAATCGGTCATTAGCAATTACTCTGCCAACTCCTGCCGGTGTGCCGGTAAATATAATATCTCCAATCTTTAAAGTAAAATATTTTGAGACATATTCTATTATTTCATCAATTTTAAAAAGCATTAAGCTTGTATTTCCATTTTGAACCGTCTCTTCGTTCTTTTTTAAACTAAAACTCAGGTTGTTTACGTCTTCAAAATTATTTTTCGGTAGCCATTCTCCAATAACTGCTGCACCATCAAAAGCCTTTGCTTTTTCCCAAGGTAATCCTTTAGCTTTTAACTGGGATTGTAAATCTCGTGCTGTAAAATCAATACCTAGTCCAATCTCATCATAATATTTGTGGGCAAACTTTTTGGCAATATGCTTCCCCACTTTATTAATTTTAACCAAAACTTCCACTTCATGATGCACATCATCTGAAAAATCTGGAATGAAGAAAGGTTGCTTCTTTAATAATATAGAAGTATCAGGCTTTAAAAACACAACTGGATCTGTTGGTTTTTCATTCTCTAATTCTTTAATGTGGTCGGCATAATTGCGACCTATGCAGATTAGTTTCATTAGCAAAATTTATTTTATCATTCTCGCGAAAGCGGGAATCTCTCTCCCCTATTCTATTCTTCTCAAAAAGGCCTAGAGACGCACAGTTTACTCAAATGAATAGTTCACTCTTTACCTTTAGATTTCTGTATCTTCTCTTGTCTCTTGTCCTCTAACCCAACTTATTATTAAAAGCTCTCAACTTAATCGCAGTCAACACCTTTTTAGTATACAAAGGAAAATCTGCATTAAGTAACCAGCCAAAATAACCTGGTTCTTTATCTAAAACATCTGTAACCAGTTTCCCTTTATGCTTTCCGAAGGAAAAACATTCTACATCGTCTTTATTGTAAATAATGAATCCTGCAAAATCAGCGAATTTCTTACGTGAACTAAACTCTGCTAAAAATTTAGAATCATTCTCTAATTCATCATAGCGATCTAATTGTGCTTTCAATACTTCATAAGTTGCCAAAGTATCTGCTTCTGCGCTATGTGCATTATCTAGATTTTTATCACAGTAGAATTTATAAGCAGCACTCAAGGTACGTTGCTCCATTTTATGAAAAATAGTTTGTACATCAATAGATTGCGTATTTTTCATATCAAAATCTATCTCTGCGCGTAGCATCTCTTCGGCTAATACTGGAATATCAAAACGATTAGAATTAAAACCGCCCAAATCACAATCTTTTATGATGTGATACACTTCCTTTGAAATCTCCTTAAAGGTTGGTGCATCTGCAATATCGTCATCAGAAATCCCATGAACTAATGTCACTTCTGGCGGAATTGGAACTGTTGGGTTCACACGTTTCGTGTAGGTTTCTTCTTTTCCGTTAGGATACACTTTCAAGATAGAAATCTCGACGATTCTATCATTTGTGATATTAATTCCTGTCGTTTCTAAATCGAAAAAACAAATGGGTTTACTTAAATTTAGTTGCATTGCTTATTATTCATATTTTTACAAAGATACTTTTAAATTTGATAAATTTTATTCTATAACCATCATAGATTATGCGCCTTATACTAGTTAGTGTATTTTGTTTCGCTCTCCATTTTACTTGTTTTTCGCAAATAAGCAGTAATCCGCATGTAAAGCTAGTTGAGAAAAAAATGGGCAAACGCCTTCAGTTATTTGCAAAAAATACAGATTCAATTCCGTACGCGATCTTTTTACGAGTGATAACTCAAGATTACAGAAGAACCAGTAAGCGTCCCATCATGAAGGAAATACCAGGTAATTCTACACAGTTATTAAAAACACTTATTTTATTGGATGGAAAAGAAGGCAATTACACGCCTACTTTTATTGTTAATGAGGTAAGTACAAACTTAACAATGAGAAAAACTCATAAAGACTTTAATCTTAAAATTAGCAAAGCTAAATTAGAAAAGTCGGTTGTTATTTACAAGAGTACAAATTGTGACTTGTGTGATACAGCCATAACTATTCTTGAAGAAAATAGTATTATTTTTAAGAGCTATGATATTGAGATAGACAAAAAAGCTTACAACGCTTTGAAAGATGACTTAAAAAACTTAGAATCTTTAGATAACCATACCTATCCCATTTTAAAAATTGAAGAGGACATTTATACCAACATAGAAACAAGAGAACAATTTATTGAGATTTTAAAACTACACTTTGAATAATTAGGCAAGCTGTATTGGTTTAAACTTATCTAATTCTATTTTTATAAAGCAAGCAATAAAGATAAATGGTAGTTACGTTATTTATGAGGTAATGGCTATTAAAGTAAAAAGCACAATCATAAGATTGTGCTTTTTACTTTAATATGAATAGATTCCTGATTCTGCAGGAATTTTAGATTTCTCTATTAGAATCCCAAGCCTCTAAATAATCTTTAACTGCTTTTACAAACTGACCACCAAGCGCACCATTAACAACGCGATGATCGTAAGAGTGTGATAAGAACATTCTATATCTAATTCCAATAAAGTCACCTTCAGGAGTTTCAACAACTGCAGGCACTTTTCTAATAGCACCTAAAGCTAAAATTCCAACTTGCGGTTGATTAATGATTGGTGTTCCCATAATACTTCCAAACGTACCAACATTTGTAACCGTATATGTTCCGCCAGCAATATCGTCTGGCTTTAGTTTATTATCTCTTGCACGACCAGCCAAATCATTCACTTTTTTGGTCATCCCAACTAAGTTTAATTGATCTGCATCTTTAATAACTGGTACAATTAAATTACCATTTCCTAAAGCTGCTGCCATACCTAAATTAATATGCTTTTTCTTAATTATAGTATCGCCTTGTAATGAAATATTCATCATTGGAAAGTCACGCAATGCTTTTGCAACTGCTTCCATAAAGATTGGCGTAAAAGTTAAGTTTTCTCCTTCTCGCTTGAAGAAGTCGTCCTTGACCTTTTTTCTCCAGTTCCAGATCTTAGTGACATCTGCTTCAATAAAACTCTGCACATGCGCAGATGTTTGAACAGATTGCACCATGTGATTGGCAACAAGTTTGCCCATTCTGGTCATTTCTATAATCTCATCCTCTCCACTAACAACAACGGGAGCAACTTCTTTCTTGCGCTCTACTACTTTAGCTAGAGCAGGTGGCGTAGCTTCTTGAACTGCATGTTTAACAGGAGCTGGTTGTGATGCTCTATTATCTTTATATGCAAGAATATCATTTTTGGTTACTCGACCCTCTTTTCCTGATCCAGAAACACCATCTAATTCTGTTTGAGATATACCTTCTTGTTTTGCTATGTTTCTAACTAATGGTGAATAAAAACGATCACCTGAGCTTACAACTGAATCTGTCGTATCTTTTGCTGCTACAACTGTTTTAGCAATCTCAGCAACTGCAATAGGTTCCGCCTGCTCTTCTTTATCTGGGGCTGCTGAAACACTATCGTCTCCACTAATTTCTATTACTGCAATAGTTTGCCCCACTTGGACGAGATCATCGACTTCAAACAGTTTTTCTATCAAAATACCCTCTACTTCACTAGGGACTTCGCTATCCACTTTATCTGTAGCGATTTCAAAAACTGCTTCATCTGCTTCAATAGCATCGCCAACATTCTTCAACCAAGATGTTATTGTTGCTTCAGCAACACTCTCTCCCATTTTAGGAAGCTTTAGTTCAAATTTTGCCATATCTGTAATCTAGCGTCTATATTTTGTTAGTTGATTGCAAAATTAATTAAAAAACAACACATTTGTTGCGATTGTTTCAATTAATTATTGTCAAAAGACATAATAGCTCCTCTATGTTTAGAGCTGTTACTTCCGATGATAAAGTTAGAGTTTTTTGGTAGAATTTTAAAGGTAGCACTACAATTTTTAGGTGTATTGGAAATGATAGCGATGATTGACCTAAAACTAAGGTGATTATTATCTAAAATATACTCTATGTCATTGTTATAATCCTCCAAACGTGATTGTAAGATTAATGGTTGTTTTAAGGCCTGTTCTAGGTGTGTATTCATTTCCGAAGACAACAATACATAACGTTTTTTTGTTTCTATTTTATGATCTTCACCCTTTTGAAATACTGGAGCCAATGTTATACCTAACCATACTAATGCATCAAAAACAACATTAGATTTAAAATGCTTATTGTAAAAAATCTGCATCGCTCCATAAAAGCGTTTGGCGTAAATTTTGTCTTTTAGCGTGCTTTCACCTTTGTAATGCACTACCGAGGTGTCACCAAAATACATATTATCGTAACCTGCTTGACTTACTTTATATGATAAATCTATGTCTTCGCCATACATGAAATAATCTTCATCAAAACCGTTTACTTCGTCATAAATAGATTTACGAAGCCACATAAACGCCCCAACAAATACGGTTACTGGACCAATTGCAGTCTCCTTAAGTTCATTGACATAATATGAACTTGTCAACCCTAACATTTTTTTTATAGCAACGTTTGGCGTAGGAATCTTACGCTTACTTTCTGGCAAAAATTGGCCTTGACCATCTATGAGTCGACAACCAACAATACCTATATTTTTTTTCTCTTCGGAAAATTTTAATACCGCTGTAAATGTGTCTTCAGCAACAACAGTATCTGGGTTTAGAATGCACACATATTCGCCTTGGGCTTGCTTGACTGCGATGTTATTGCCTTTTGAAAACCCGTAATTTTCAGGGTTTTCTATTAATTTTATCTTCGGAAATTGACGTTTTACCATCGCGCAACTATCATCTTTAGACAAATTGTCAATAACGATAATTTCAGAATCAATATCAATTAAAGCTGCTTCAACACTTTTTATACAGAGCTCCAAGAAATGGCGCACATTGTAATTTAGTATGATAACAGATAATTTCAAAAGTTAGTTATGATTTTAAAGATGCCTCAAATGGGATTCTATTAATAATACTTCTGCCAAGCGTAACCTCATCTGTATATTCTAATTCATTCCCAACCGAAATACCTCGAGCAATCGTCGATGTTTTCACCTCGCAGCCTTGAATTTGTTTATAGATATAGAAGTTAGTTGTATCGCCTTCCATCGTAGAACCAAGCGCAAAAATAAGCTCTGTAATTGTACCCTGCTTCACCTTTTCTACCAGTGAATATATATTTAACTCATTAGGTCCTATGCCATCCATGGGAGATATTTTTCCGCCTAAAACATGATACAACCCTTTAAAAGAACTCGTGTTTTCAATAGCCATAACATCTCTTATATCTTCAACAACACATACGATGTTCTCAATACGATTTGGGTTTGCACAAATATCACAAACATCTGTATCACTTATATTATGACAACTTTTACATAATTTTATTTCGGTACGCATTGTATTTAGTGCCTTAGTAAAATCTAATGTTTGCTCCTTAGGCTGTCGTAATAAATGCAATACTAAACGCAATGCAGTACGCTTACCAATACCTGGTAATTGCGACATTTCATTGACCGCGTTTTCTAGTAATTTAGACGAAAATTCCATAGTTGCGAATTTACAATATGTAAAACAATTACAAATGACTTTTAAAAAAAAACCACCATTGATTAAGTAATGGTGGTTCTCTTATATTTGAAAATTATAAATTATTCGATAATTAATTTCTTAGTTACAAAACCGTTTAAGGTATTAATTCTAACGAAATATAACCCAGAAGCATAATTAGACACATCTAACTGCGTAGGCTGTGAAATATCGCTATTCTTAGTAAAATACATGAGTTTACCTAAAGCATCAAATACTTTAACTGTTACTAAGTCTGACTTATCCCATTGCAATGTCACTTGACTCTTTGCAGGATTTGGGTAGACCTCAAAAGATTCTAACGCAAATTCATCTACACCTAATGTGGCGTCAAACAAGTCTGTAGCCCAAAGACCACGACCATACGTCGCTGCATATAACTTACCGTCAATTGTATTAATCTCTAGTTCACTCATATTAACATTCGGTAACCCATTACTAAAAGGTTGCCACTCAGTAAAGGTATCATCAATATAATACACACCGTAATCCATACCTAAGTATAGACCATTCTCACCGTTATCATGCCAAGCTAGCGCTTGAGCACTAAAGTTTGGTAAGTTAAGTTTGTACGGCTCCCAAGTATTCCCTCCATTTGAAGACAAATAAACTCTTTGAGCCCCAGTTGTAGCTATTGCCACTTTATTTGGGTTTGTTGGGTGAATAGCTATTGAATTTATTGATCCAGAAAAACCATTTAATGCTGACCAGTTATCAATTATACCAACAAACGAATTTCTATATAAATTAGAACCTCTTGCAGCATATTGATAATTACTAGACGATGGTGCAATTTTTAAATGGTCAATATTTGGGCCAAAATCTTGAGATACACTTACCCAACTTGTACCACCATTGGTAGATTTGTAAATCTCGTCATACCCCACATAAATAACATTAGGTGTTATAGGATCTTGTTCAAATGGTGTTACCCAGTTTCCAGATTTCCCTTCGGGTTTACTCAAATTAGAGATATTCAAACCACCATTAGTTGTTTTATAAAGCGTTCCAAATTGAGAGGTTCCATAAATAACGTTAGAATCTGTTTTATCAATAAAACCTTCCATACCATCAGCTCCTAACCAATCTGTCCAATCCCCATTACCATCCATTACAGATGAACCATTATCTTGAGAACCTCCGGTAACCCTAACAGGGTCGGTTTGACTAATTCCTATTTTATAGAACTGACGAATTCCCATTCCTGTAGATAAATCCCTATAATACTGACTGTTAACCAATGTAGGGTTTTCAGCAACAAATAATCCACCATCACTACCAACATATAACTTATAACCATCTGTTGGATTACCAACAAATTCTAAAATATCAATATCCGCATGACAGTATCCTATATCTTGATTGTTAGCACTTCCTGGTGTCCATTGTGATGAAATAGAGAAGCTCAAGCCTCCATCTGTTGACCTCCAAGAATTAATACCTGCGATATGCACATCAAATGCAT
>JAWUWM010000082.1:0-11203 GCA_034111845.1 Psychroserpens sp.
ATGTGTTTAATCACAAGGTTTGTATTATTTTTTAAAGGAGTTCGTGCATCTCCAGTAAAGCTTGATGTCATTAACATTGTAGAGAAATATTTGTAAAGAAAATGAAGATTAAACTTTCGCTTTTTACCACATCGAAGGTTCACAAATACAAAAAAATAAAATAGAAATGCATAAGTAAAGCTCAAGTTACCCCCGTGTCTTTGCACGGGGCAAGGGCCATGCAGAACATTATGACACCCTTTTAATAGTTGATTAGTTTATGGAGCATCGCCTATTAAAATAATAGGAACTTCTAAATTAATAATACAATCTAAAATCTAATAATGTACAGAGGTTGTAATGTCTTTGATGCAACGCTTCTACAACATCTAACATATTCTCGTCTTCTTTAAATAAATTAAAGAATGCTTTATCAAGATTTAAGCTTGTTATTCCGTTAGATTCATTACCGTAACCAGACAGCCCTTTTGCACCGGTAATATCTAAAAAATATTGTGCTTCTTCTTCGTCTAAATCTAAAACTTTTGCATTTGAAAAATGTAAAATCTTGCCTTGTAATCGTCCTTCAAATAGTTCTGCTATTTCTTGTAGACTATAGTAGTAGTCATTTAAACAAATGCTATTTGCTTCACCTTCTATAACCAAGTAGATTACTTCATAGTCTATAAAATTATGATCGTCTAAGACCAATGCATTTAAGCTAGTTTCTAGACCTTCAATGGTGTCGCATGTTTTATAAATACTGGCTACTCCATATTGCATGGTCAATTGTTCTAGACTTTTTTGCGCTTCGGTAACCTCGTCTGTTTCTATATCATGAACCGCTTCTAAACAGTAAATAAAATAATCTGCATCGATAAGTTGTTCTTGGGGTAATTGTTGTCTTTTCTCTAACAAATTTTAAATTTTATGCAAAGTTATGAAACACAAAATTAATGTAACTCTTTTATTTTTTTTAGCGATTTTATATAAAATGTTAAGTGATTATATACTATTTTAAAAGCTATAATCATTCATTATGCGCTGTACGAAGCTTGTAGAAGTATCATTTTTTTTATTAGATAGTTTTGACTCATTGAAAACCAAACATAAAATTTAGATTAAATTATCATGCATATCAGTTATAGCCTCAATACCCTGTTAATCGTTATCAATTCCTCAATCTCAAACCTTCTAATATTTCTGCAGAAAACATTAGCTAAAGTATTTGCGATGGATTTAGATGAAAAATTCACGCTTTATCTACCCAAAATTTGCTGTAGATTACTGGCATTTGTCCTTTCCATGTCGTCCATAAGTTGTCATCATTGATTAAACTAGCCATAAAGTGACCTACATTTATACGACTCACTTTACCAGCATTAAAAATGGCACTTCTTGTTGGTGACTTATGTATTTCATAATTGGTAACTTCATCCTCATTAGTTAAGCCATCTGGTCTAACTGCAACCCACTCAATTGAATTATTATTTTGACCAATTTGTGTACGTAAATAATCTGCAGCTTTTTCATTATCTGCATGAGGTGGCAATAGTAAACGAAGCAAACCAATGATACATTTTTGAGCAAAAGAAATGGATTCGTTTAAGTCGCGATTACGATTTCCTGTGGTGTTCATTAAAACAAACTTTGTTGGATTTTGAAGATTCTTTGATTTTATGGCATTGCATAAACGTCGCGTCGCATCTGTGACCAATTGCCTTGGTTGTCTGTAAATACCTTTAAAAGTCATATTATGGCCAAGACAAGAAGCAACAGCATTACAATCGCTTACAATAACACTCATCTCGTGATCACTTAATTCTAATAGGCTCGCAGAGATCATTTGAACATTATCATTGGTGTTCCAAGCTTCTGGTAACTTTTCTGGTGATCTTACAATGACTTTTACTTTATGTTTTTGAATTAGAAGTTGCTCTACTAATTGACTACCTGTTGCTCCACTTGCGCCTATTACTAAAATTGTCATACTGATTTTTGGTTGATTAATTGATTGATTGATTGATATACCTTAAAGACGATGTATTACTACAATTGTTTCACTTTTTCATATAGTTAGAAATTACCATTTTTATTTCTGTTTTACAGACCCTTTGCTTTGCGTACCATTTTAACAACACGTGTATGTGTTATTTGTAACAAATTCCATTGGTAGCCTTCAAAATCGGTTGTATTCATGAATTGAATGACGACCGCATCAATATCTTTATGGTACTCAGCCATGCATTGATAACCAGGAACCAATCCCCCATGATTAAACTCATAAATAGACCTGTAGATTTCCATTTCTTTTTCGTTAAGCAATGACCCCTCGTTTAAAGCTCTTAAGAATGCACCAACATCTTCTGCTGTAGCCAACATGCCTTGATTCTCTGTCTTGAAATCATCTTCAATACCAACATAGTAACCACTCATAACATCGTCAAGATTTACTTCACTAAGTGAACCGAAAGTATTGTGCAGTCCAAGTGGTATTAAAATTTCCTCCTTAAAATATTGCTGACGACTATAACCCACGACATTCTCAATGATTCTAGAAAGCAACAAATAATTTGTATTTGAATAGCCGTAATCTTTGTTTGGCTCAAAGTCTGCTGGTAAATCAAGTGCATATTTAAGAACGTCTGTATTGGTGTTCGGCTGATTTTTCCAAAAATCAGGATTGTCTGTGTAATTAGGAATACCACTCTTGTGTTGCACCATCGCTCTCAAAGTGATTTTATCTGTATTTTCAATTCTTCCGACGAGTTCTGGGATATAATCAGAGAGTGTTTTATCTAAAGATAAACGATTATCATTTGCTAATTTGGTGATAGCAACTGCGACATATAGCTTGCTTATACTTCCTATTTTGAATAAAGCTTTAGGATTGGCTGGTATTTTAAGTTCTTTGTTATGATAGCCTGCACTATAAAACGCTGGTGGTTTACCAGATTCATCTACATATACAATAACACCATCAAAACCATAACTTAATGATTGTTCTACTTGCTCCTGAACAGTATCTGGTAATGGCACTATCCATGCTTTTACTAAAATCCAAGGTACAAACCATAAGGAAATGAAAGTCCCAACAAGTAATACTACTCTAAAAATTTGTTTTCCTTTATTGGTCTTTACTTTGGTTTTGTTCACTACGTTATAAGATACTATTTTTCTGTTATTATGAATTTAAGGTACAAATATATTTAAGATTGGAATAAAAATACATTGTGAATTACCGAACTGTAATATATTATGGATGAATTGATTTTGTTTGATTAAAGAGTTTATGACTCAAACATTTAAAATAGAAATCTTGTGAATAAAGCTCAAGTTGCATAACGCAATGACATAATAGTACACTTTTAATACTAGATTACCCTGTGGATGGTTGAATATTAAAATAATGAGAAGTTCTAAATGTTAAGAAAATATCTAGTAGTCATTGTAAAATACAATACGATTTGAAATTGTATCCCAGACAAATCAACCACTGGATAATTTGATCTTGCATTGCCTATTGTTTTAAATAAAATAATTATGAGGCCGAATACACCTATCTATTATACTAGAATTAATGTCATGAATAAATAATCAAGACACTATGTATCATCGCGTTAGTAGCTATTAAAAGTACTACAACCTATAAATCTATACGATAAACGAAAATATTATCATAAGACGTAATTATTAGTCACCTTTCGTGCATCACACAAAATAAACATCAATAACATATAGTAAAAACTACGCGCTAGATTCTTATATTACTGCTTTCGTTTTTTTCGATACATCTTCTTTTATGTTTATGTATAAGTAGCATATGGTTTTTTTTGCATGGTTTTTTTACTAATTCTGTACAGAAAATGACGAACAAGAAACTTATTACATTTTTAACGATAGCAATCGCAACGCTTTCAGTTCTATATTTTAATGAATCACTACTTAATGCTTCAGATTATTCAGAATATGAAGCTATAGTGGTTGCAGATCATACAAAACTAACTTCGGGATCCTACACGCTTCAACAATTACAAGGCAGCACTACTATTGCGACTTTTGAAAGACGTGATAAGATTATAAATTCAAATACATCCCAAACAATTACAATGTTCGAGCCAGCTATTAGCGCTGTAGCTATTGCAAAATTTCTTAATGGAAACTTGCCAACTACTACCCCACCAGCTAACGATGGTATTCCAAATTTACTGTCACAAACTGGAGCTTTTTCCAATTTGGTTGCGTTGACCCCTAGCCCAGGGCTCATCCCTTATGATATGATTGAACCTTTTTGGTCTGATGGAGCTGCCAAAACAAGATGGATGGCCATACCAAATGATGGCTCATACGATACTGCAGACGAGCAAATTACATTTTCAAATGATGAAGCTTGGGACTTCCCAAGAGGCTCAGTCCTCATTAAACATTTTGAGGTTGGTGGACAACGTCTTGAGACACGATTTGAAGTTAAAGGTGACGATGACGTCTATTACTATTTAACGTATAAGTGGAATACCGCTCAAACGGATGCAACGCTATTAAATGATGCTGTTGATGAAGACGTCGTTGTGGACGGTGTTACCCAGTCTTGGCATTACCCAAGTAGAAACGAGTGTGCTTCTTGTCACTTTCCTCAAAATGGTAGTGTTCTAGGACCAAAAACAAGAAACCTTAATACCCCTATCTTATATCCTAGTTCTGGTATTACGATGAACCAGCTCGTTAATTTTAGTGAGCTAGGACTCATCACTGAAACGATTACAAATACCAATGTTAGTACATATTCTGCTGTAGCCGCAAAAGACGATTTAACAGCTTCTATTGAAGATAGAGCTAGATCTTATATCGATGTCAACTGTTCTAGTTGTCACAACCCAGCGGTCGATAATATAGCGATTTTTGACGCTCGTTATACCACGCCAATAGAAAATCAAAATATTATTTATGGTGCTGTTGTTTATGATGAGGGATTGAGTAATCCTAAGGTTATTATTCCTCAAGACGTTGCAAATTCAATGGCTCATTTTAGAATGAATTCTACACAAACTGGTGTTAAAATGCCTCCTTTAGCAAAAGATGTTGTTGATGCAGCAGGTCTTCAATTAATTGAAGATTGGATTAATAGTTTGACGCCAACAACGTCTTCTCCACCAGTAGCATTGTTTTCTGCTTCTGCAGTAACTGGACCTGCACCTTTGAGTATTAATTTTGATGCCTCTGCTTCAACTGATCCTGATAATGATCCTTTAACGTACTCATGGGATTTTGGAGATGGCACCACCGGTTCAGGAGTTATAATTGATCATATATTTACGACTTCGGCTGAGTTTACAGTAACATTAACGGTAAATGATGGCTTACAATCTGACCAAGTAACAACTACAATTGCAGTAAATAATAGTAATCCCGGAGAAAACACAGTAGCTTTTACTGATGGAACTTCTCTTCTTGGTCAAGACAACTTTAGTGGATTACCTATGGGAGTAATCGATATGAACGGGGATGGAAAAGATGATATTGTGCAGTTTAATTATGCTAAAAATCTTCGTATCCAATATCAAAATGAAGCTGGATCACAGTTTACAAGCTTCAATCATGGTAATGTAAGTAGCAACAACCAATGGGGTACTGCCATTGCTGACTTTGATCATAATGGTTATAATGATATTATGTCAGGTGGTTATTATGATAACTTAAAAATTATTAAGAATAATAATGGTAATGACTCATACTCGCAGTCTAATATATCTAACTCAAGTATCTTCTTACAAGGTGCAAATTTTGCGGATATTAATAATGATGGTTGGGCTGACATTTTTGCTTGTCATGATCACGCAGAATCACGAGCATTTGAAAATAATCAAAATGGAACATTCTCATTCGATGAGAATTTAATAAGCACCGAAACGAATCCAATTAGTGACAATTCAGGAAATTATGCCAGTATGTGGATGGATTACGATAACGATGGTGATCTAGATTTATATATTACTAAATGTCGTGGTGGTGTTACCAGTAGTAGTGACCCACGTCGTATAAACATGCTATGGCAAAATGATGGTAACAATAATTATACTGAAGTTGCTGAGCAAGCTAATCTTAAAATTGGAGCTCAATCTTGGTTATCTGATTTTGGTGATATTGACAATGATGGTGATTTAGATGCCATCATAATAAACCACTATGAAGATCCTAATTTAATGAGAAACAACGGTGATGGAACCTTTACAGAAATCACTTTAGGTAGTGGCTTATTACCATTTCTAAGTTCATCTAATATTTATGGTATTCAAGGGTTCTTTAAAGATTTCAATAATGATGGATTTATCGATTTAATGGTGTCAGGATTAAGCAAACACTATATCTTCTATAACAATGGAGATGGTACGTTTACAAATGCACCAAATCCATTTAACTCAAATCAAATTCATTCTTTCTCTGTAGGAGATATTAACCATGATGGTTTCTTGGATATTTATGCAGGATATGCTACCGGATTTAATTCACCAAGTTCTATAAAGGATCGCATTTGGCTAAATGAAGGAAACACCAACAACTTTCTTAATATTCAATTAGAAGGAACCGAAAGTAATATAAACGGTATTGGTGCTAGAGTAGAATTACATGGCACTTGGGGGATACAAATAAGAGATGTGCGCTCTGGAGAAGGCTATGGTTTGGTAAATTCGTTTACGCAACATTTCGGAATTGGAGTAAATACTCAAGTAGAGAAAGTCGTTGTTCGCTGGCCATCAGGTACTGTAAATGAGATTTTGAACCCTTCTATAAATCAATTCTTAAAAATTATTGAAGATCCTGTAAAGGCGTATACCTTTAATAGCGACGTTTGGTCACCGAGTGACCCTAATAACGAATCTAGTAATAACGATACTATTGTAATCGAAGCTGGTGAAGCTGTAATTTCTATAAATACTACAAGTGATGTTATTACGGTTGAACCTGGTGCAGCATTACGAGTAAACTCAGGTGTTACACTATCAACTAACAGAACGACTTTAAAATCAACATCTCTACTATATTCAAGTTTAATAGCCGATGGAACAGTTGAAGGAATAGTGCAATATGAGCGCTTTGTTAATGATAATTCTGGTGGGAATGACTTAATTTCTCCACCACTTTCTGGGCAAACGTGGACAAATTTTTTATTATCTGGAACTAATGCAACAGATATATTAAATGATGGTAACGACGATCCTAGAACTTATTTATTTGGACCTTTTGATAAAGCTACTGAGTGGTATTTAAATTATACAGACGACGTATCTACAACTTTACGAAGTGGTACAGGTTATAGAGCGGCATCAATTGACGGTACGACATTAATTTTTACAGGTACTGTATTAACAACATCTGTCAATGTGGATATTAGAAATTTTGGGACCAATTACTCAGATTGGAACTTAATTGGTAATCCTTATCCATCATACATTAGTATTGCAGATTTCCTTAACTATGAAATAGAATCAAACGTAAAAAATATAGATATTTTAGAGAATATTTCTGGAATATATGGTTACGATGGCAGTGCGTCTGATGGTTGGGATGTAATTACATTAGCAAATGCTGGTAATAGATTAATGGCACCTGGACAAGGGTTTTATGTTTCAGCAGACGTAACTCACATAGATAATTATGATATTATTTTTGATACATCGATGCGAGTAACAGGTTCTGATGATGATTTTATCACTGGTCGTACTACAAACGGATTAACCTTTTTAAAACTTAATGCTAGTGCAACTAACAAGACTTATACGACCGAATTCTATTTTAATGACAATGCAAGTCAAGGTTTAGATACCGGATACGATGGTAAAATACTAGGTAATGTAGCACCTGATTTTGCACTATATTCGCATTTAGTGCAAGACGATAATGGACTACCAATAGCTCTGCAAGCTTTGAATCCCTCAGATTTAACAAATACAATAATTCCACTAGGTGTCAATTCCAACCAAGGTGAGCAAATAACCTTTAGTATAAGTGAAACTACATTGCCCAGTAATATTGAGGTTTATTTAGAAGATAATGTAGCTAATACATTTACATTGTTAAATACTAGTGATTATACATTTACACCTATTGTAGAGTTGAATGGTACAGGTCGTTTCTATCTTAACATCTCATCGTCAGTATTATCAGTAGGTAACAATGAATTAGATGACATACAAATTTATACAACCACCAACCCGAAATCCTTATTTATAAAAGGAACGTTAAATGCTACTACGACGGTAAATCTATATGATATACAAGGTCGATTAGTATTTAATACGTCAATAAATCAGTTAGATTTAATTAACACCGTTGATATTTCAAGGATAGGAAGTGGTGTGTATTTTGTAAAAGTATTTAATGATAATCAAAGGAAAACACAGAAAATTATAATCAATTAGATTAAAAGTATTAAGTATAATGGGTCAAAAAAAGCAAGCGTATTAAAGCTTTCTTTTTTTGACTCTTCTCGTAAAAGATGTGCTTATTTTTTTAGAGGAAATACTTTTATGTTATTTATAGTTGCTGTAATTTCATATCGGCATAGTTTAAATAGTAAATTATGAAGGAAACTATTTGAGGGTAGACCGTACATATTTGAATATTCTATAATTCATAACCATCACACACACATTACTCATACACGTTTATTGTTTTAAGAAATCGTTAATCTCACAAGTTCTATTTAAGCTTCCTTACTAAGTCGTCGCATAAAGAGTGTTTGTTCGCTCCACTCCTATTTTAATACATAGGAACTCGTGCATCTCGAAAACTCTATGTTAATAACTACAAAGATAATATGTAAACGATCTTTTTAATCACCGGTCTCTAATACCCCAGGTCCCAAACCATTTTTACTCAAGTGTGCTATGCCTTCTTTTATCCAAAGAGGCGCCATATCACCTTTGAGATAATCATCAAAATACTACTGGAGTTTCAAGAACCACATAAACTCTTGTGCTTGCTTGATTACAAGATGAATTGAGTAATCCAGCAAATACCATATACAAAAAGCTCATTTTCTTAGTCAATATGGCTAAAATTTGTTTGAGGTAAATTAATAGTTTCATAATGGTTATTTACCGTTAGTTTTAAGACGTTGTTTTATCCTTGGGTTTTATCCATACTATTATTTTAATCGGAAATCGTGAACCTCACATATTCGGTTTCTACTTCGCTACTATCGCCACTTGAGTAAAGCGTATTCCATTGATTTTTTAAAGACATTTTTAGAAAGAAAAAGAAGTATTGCCATAGCGCCAGCTGGCTCATTGACGTCGTCGAATCTTCGATTTATTCACAATATTTTTATTGTTTTAACGGTATTTATGAACCTCGCTAACTCGATTTCACTAAAAAGGTCTACCATACCTTTTTTTAAATGCTCTGGCCTGCTTTTACCCACATCGGGTTCGTGAGATTAGCTTCTTTGAATCTTCGATTTCATGAACTCAATAATTTAAAATAGAAATCTTATGACTAAAATTCATGTTATCCCGAAGAAAAAACGGGTCAGGCGCCACGCAAGTACATTATACTTTTAATTATGGATTATCCAGTAGATGATTCTTAATTAAAACAAATAGAAACTAAAAACATGATTAAGATTATTGGTATTGAAATAAAACCATCCTCAGGATGCTCTCATTTCAATAGTATATAAAATGTCTTTGTAACCCTTGATGAATATTTTATGTTGTCATCCAGTAGATGATTATATATTAAAACGATAAGAAGCTCTAATTAGCATATAACCAATAATTTATTTTTAAAGATAACACCCTCGGGATCTTCTCATTTGAGAAGTATATAAAATATTCCATGATGTTTTATGTCAATTTAATTACCTAAACTTTCCGAAATTATCATAGAATAATTTACATAAAATCAGATATAACGACATTAATTAGAAATTCAAGGTAAAGAATTAATCAAAATCACCCAAACACATGCCATCACAAGGCATTGCCCATACAGGTCCGCAGCCTCCAACCGATACAGTGCAATCAAAGACACCACAGGTTCCAAAAACACAAAGACTTATTGACAAATTGCATTCGCAGTTAGGTTTTTCCCAGGCTACCATAATATCAGCGTCTGCATCTCCTTTAATTTGATATAAAATCGAGGCCACTTTAGCACTATCATTATTAAAAATCCTTAAACCTTCATTAATTTGAGCCTTAAAATAGGGAGCCCCTTCCCTATTAAAAACGGCCGTATCTTTATAGTAAATTGGTTTTAAATTATCTATAAGTCCGAGAATATAAGCCATTTCATTGGATTTATCGGTGTTGTTAAATTCACTTTTAAGATGACTATCGAACAAGGCATATTTTATTTCTGAAGGTAGACCATTAAACACCGAATGCTGGTCATTTGGATGTAAACCTTCAAAGTAGATCCTTAAATGGTCTATCTGCTTATAATTAGCTGACTCAAACGCATGGTCGCTTTTTTTGTTGCAGGACAGTATCAAAATACCTACAGCAAATAAGGCTATAAATTTTAAAATTGATTTTGAATATTTCATAATTATTGATTTAAATTAGTAATCTACTCAAAGTTAGCACATTAAGCTATATAAATAAAGAATTTGAAACTTTTTAGAATTTTTTTTTTTAAGAAAGTGTAATATGCCAAAGCCGCCACTTGGCTCATTGACTTCGTCGAATCTTCGATTTATTCACAATATTTTTATTGTTTTAACGGTATTCATGAACCTCACTAACTCGATTTCACTAAAGCACCAGCTGGCATATTCGCTAAAAAGGTCTATAAGACCGTTTTTTTTTAAACGCTCTGCCCTGTTTTTTATCCAAATTGAGTTGGCGAGATTAGCTTCACTAAATCTTCTATTTCATGAGCTCAATAAATTAAAATAGAAGTCTTGTGAATAAAGTTTATGTTATCCCGAAGAACAAATCGGGACAAGCGCCACGCAAGCACATTATACTTTTACTTATAGATTAGCCAGCAGCTGATACATAAGTATAACCATGGGAACTTACAATTATGATACATTCAAAAAGTATGTAAAATATGCCAGAAGTTGCATTTATTTTTTACGATATTAAGTACTTTGGTTATTAAACTTCTAAATATTCGATTCTCGTGGACTTGGAATTTTAGATTTTATTGTTGAGCCCTAAGGTTTTCGAGAAACCGTGCATCCACCCAAAAAATATCTACATTTTCATATTCGTCT
>JAWUWM010000083.1:0-35472 GCA_034111845.1 Psychroserpens sp.
TTAAGTGGAACTTACACGGAATGTGGAGGGACACTTACAGTAAACTGGACTTATAAAGATAATTGTGAACGAACAATTGAAGCAAGTAAAACTATTACAGTATTACCAGCACCAATAGCTGAGTTTGACGAAGTTGAAGACATGGAAATTACATGTGAAGAAGCAAACGGATACGAAGCAGGTTCATTAGCGTATACAAATGGCGGCACTGGCGATTGTGAGATTTCAGGATCAGTAGCAGGTGAATTAAGTGGAACTTACACGGAATGTGGAGGGACACTTACAGTAAACTGGACTTATAAAGATAATTGTGAACGAACAATTGAAGCAAGTAAAACTATTACAGTATTACCAGCACCAATGGCTGAGTTTGATGAAATAGAAGGTGGAGAATTGACATGTGAAGAAGCTTATGCTTTCGTAGCAGATTCATTAGCATATACTAATGGGGCATCTGGGGCATGTGAAATTTCAGGATCTATAGTAGGTTTCATTACAAATGATTTTACTAGTTGTGGAGGATTCTTATATGTAGATTATACATATACAGATGATTGTGGAAGAACAATCAATAAAAAACCAGCATATATAGTGCTACCAGCACCAATAGCTGAGTTTGATGAAGTAGAAGATATGGAGATTTCATGTAAGGATTTGGAATTATTTGAAGTTGACTCATTGGCTTATACTAATGGAGGTTCTGACTCATGTGAAATTTCAGGGTCAGTTTCTGGAGAAGCACAATCTTTCGAAGGAAGTTGTGGATCGTCATTTTTTATAGATTATATATTCACTGATGAATGTGGACGTACGATTACTGCCAAACAAACTATTACAGTAGTGGATGATATTGTGCCATTCTCAACAGTTGTATCTCAAGCTAATATTATGACTATTGATTTCACTGCGTATCCAGTGCCATTTGATAATGAAGTAAACATTGCATACTCATTTGAGTTTGATACTAATGTAACTATTCAGCTATTTGATACTAAAGGTATACAAGTCTTCAGTGAAACAAACAAGAACTATGTTGCAGGATCTAATGGTAAATCAAGATTTGATTTATCTAGATACTCAAGCCAAATGTTACTTGTGAAGTTGACGACAAATCATGGTACGGTTACTAAGAAGATTGTTGCTTCTGGTAAAAAGTAGTTGATACAAAAATAATTAGAGATAATCTCTAAGGGTATATGTTAAAGGTGGCTATTTTTAGCTGCCTTTTTTTTTTTGCCCTTTTTTATACTGATAAGTGCTTAAATTAAAGATCAAAGTTGTTACATATTTAAATTTCTCATGAAGGCGACAATTGACTTCAGACTATTTTGAACTCAAGACTTCCCTTTAGGTAATGCTTCAAAAATTTCATTTGTTTTTTAAATTTTAAATACATTTTTTTTAGTAAATGCAACTCGTCAAGGTATTCCTGCTTAAGAAGATTGTTGCTTATAAAATAATAGTTATTAATATGTGAATATTTACTAAATAAGATTTATTGGGTGTACTACAGTTAGTTATTCTTAGTTTTTCTTTTTATGCCTTATATTTTGTACTTTAATAAGTCTAGCAAAAAAAACAATAATTTAATAACTATATAATAAGGGTGCTTCTATAAGTGTCTATTAGATATAAAAATAGATTAGTAATACACTTGATTTATTATAAGATGTGGTGATTGATCCAATTTCCTAAGAAAATAGAATTTATTTCAAGATATTTTGAGCCCAAGCAGTGGCCTCTGGTAAGGTGTCAAAAATTTCAAATGGTTTATCTAAGAACAGTTTCTCTATTTGTGCGGTACTCTTTGCTATGAAATTTTTAGATACGACACAAAACCCCTTGAGATTTTGTATTTTAGAGGTTTCTTTATAGATCGCTGGATCTACAGAGTAGGAATTAATTCTATAGGTGATATAAACAAAAGGCTTGCCCTTGTAATAGGTGTCCACGAGGTTGGTTAGCACAGAATTATTATCTAATTTTAGGTTAACGCCTGTATCCATAATTACAATCATGTAATTATCATAGATATTTACTTCACAAAAATCAAAGCGTAATCGATCTGTCATAGTTTAAAGTTAGTCATTCGTAAAGTATGAAACTAAAAAAAAAGCCTCTTAATTTAAGGAGGCTTTTTAGTGTTAGGACTATTATTTTAAGATTTTGTCTCTGTTTTAGATTTTACTATTTTGATTGTCAATTCATTTGCATCAGAATCTAAATCCATGTGAATTGTATCACCTTCTTGTAATTTAGAGTTAATGATTTCTTCAGCAAGGGCGTCTTCAATATATTTTTGAATAGCTCTTTTTAAAGGTCTAGCACCATACTCTTTGTCAAATCCCTTATCTGCAATATAATCTTTAGCTTTATCACTTAGCTTAAGATCATATCCTAAGTCATTGATTCTCTTCATTAGGTGTGCTAATTCAATATCAATAATTTTATTGATATCTTCTCTTTCTAAAGCATTAAAAACCATGACATCATCAATTCTATTTAGAAACTCAGGAGCAAATGCTTTTTTAAGTGCATTCTCGATAATACTTTTAGAATTATCACTGGCTTGAGCAGTTTTAGCAGACGTACCAAAACCAACACCTTGACCAAAGTCTTTAAGTTTTCTAGCTCCAATGTTAGACGTCATTATAATGATTGTATTTCTAAAATCAATTTTACGACCAAGACTATCTGTTAAATACCCATCGTCTAAAACTTGCAATAACATATTAAAGACATCAGGATGCGCTTTTTCAATTTCATCTAAAAGAATTACAGCGTAAGGCTTACGACGCACTTTCTCTGTTAACTGTCCGCCTTCTTCATAGCCCACATATCCTGGAGGTGCACCCACTAATCTAGAAATAGCAAATTTCTCCATATATTCACTCATGTCAATTCTAATAAGTGCTTCTTCACTATCAAAGAGTTCGCGAGCCAATACTTTTGCTAATTGTGTTTTACCAACTCCTGTTTGACCTAAAAATATACATGATCCAATTGGCTTGTTAGGATCTTTAAGTCCAGCACGATTACGCTGTATAGCCTTAACAACCTTTGCAACAGCATCATCTTGACCTATAACTTTGCCTTTTATTAATTCTGGCAATTCAACTAATTTATTGCTCTCGGTTTGCGCAATTCTATTTACAGGAATGCCAGTCATCATAGAAACAACGTCGGCAACATTGTCTTCAGATACAATTTCTCTATTCTGTTTGGTGTCTTCTTCCCATTTTTCTTGGGCTATCGCTAATTCTTTTTCGATACGTTTTTCATCGTCTCTTAATTTAGCAGCTTCTTCGTATTTCTGTTTTTTGACAACGGTGTTTTTGGTTTCTTTTACTTCTTCTAATTTCTGTTCTAGTTCAAGAATTTTTTTAGGAACAGTTATGTTAGTGATATGTACACGAGAACCGGCTTCATCCAAAGCATCAATAGCTTTGTCTGGTAAAAAACGCTCTGTCATGTATCTATTGGTCAATTTTACACACGCCTCAATAGCTGCGTCTGTATAGTCGACATTGTGATGCTCCTCATATTTGCCTTTAATATTGTTTAGAATCTCTATGGTTTCTTCTACAGTAGTCGGTTCTACAATAACTTTTTGAAAACGCCTTTCTAAAGCTCCATCTTTTTCTATGTATTGTCTATACTCGTCTAGAGTTGTAGCTCCAATACATTGTATTTCTCCTCTTGCTAGTGCTGGTTTAAACATGTTTGAAGCATCTAAGCTTCCGGTAGCGCCACCTGCACCAACGATAGTATGGATTTCATCAATAAAAAGAATGATGTCGTCATTCTTCTCTAGTTCATTCATGACCGCTTTCATGCGCTCCTCAAATTGACCACGATATTTAGTTCCAGCAACTAAACTTGCTAAATCTAAAGTTACAACGCGTTTATTAAAAAGGATTCTAGAAACTTTACGTTTTACAATTCTAAGCGCTAAACCTTCAGCAATTGCAGATTTACCTACACCTGGTTCACCGATAAGTAAGGGGTTGTTTTTCTTACGACGACTCAAGATTTGTGAGACCCGTTGTATTTCTTTTTCTCGACCAACAACCGGGTCGAGCTTTCCTTCTTCTGCCATTACGGTAAGATCTCTTCCGAAGTTATCTAAAACAGGTGTCTTAGATTTTTTTGTTGATTTACCGCCCGTAGGTTGACCAAAAGGATTTTCTTTTGAGTCATCTTCTTGATTAGGTTCGTCATCTGAGAAAGACTCAGCTTTTGGGATTTCTAAATAATCGTCATCGTTAGTAATCATAAATTTGAATTGTTCTTTTACATTATCATAATCTATTTTTAACTTATTTAAAAGTTTGGTAGTTGGGTCGTTTTCATTTCTCAAAATACACAATAATAAATGTGCGGTATTAATAGACGTGCTTTGAAATAATTTAGCTTCTAAAAATGTTGTTTTTAAAGCACGTTCTGCTTGTCTTGTAAGATGTAAGTTCTTCTTTTCATTTGAAGATATTGTAATATTAGGATTTGCAGGACTTAAAATTTCAACCTTTCGCCTTAAGTGATTAAGGTCTGCATCCAACGCATTTAATATGTCTATAGCTTTACCATTACCATCACGAAGCAGGCCTAGCATTAAATGTTCGGTGCCAATAAAATCATGACCTAATCGTAATGCTTCTTCTTTGCTATATGCAATTACATCTTTAACTCTTGGGGAAAAATTATCATCCATAGTAATCTCTTTCTTCTTTAAAAATAATAAAATCTATATATAAAATGGCAAAAATTGTACCTTAAATATAGGGTTGGTACTAATAGAGTGAAAAATCTTTAAAAATTCAAAGTTTTTAACAAAAGACTTATTAAAAATTGCGTTAAAATTTGTTAATAAATAGTTCTAAATTTGATTCAAATTATTCCTATAAACACTAATGGAATAGTTATCTTAGCCTGATTTGAAAACCTACAAAAATCTAATTTAATTTATATATGGAAGAAGGAGAGAAATTGATCCCTATCAACATTGAGGACGAAATGAAATCTGCGTACATTGATTATTCAATGTCGGTCATTGTGTCACGTGCTTTACCAGATGTGAGAGATGGTTTAAAACCAGTTCACAGACGTGTGCTTTATGGTATGCATGAACTTGGTGTTAGATCAAATACTGCTCATAAAAAATCAGCTAGAATTGTTGGTGAAGTTTTAGGTAAGTATCATCCTCACGGTGATACATCTGTTTACGATGCTATGGTTCGTATGGCTCAAGAGTGGAGTTTGCGTTACATGCTTGTTGATGGTCAAGGAAATTTTGGTTCTATAGATGGTGATAGTCCTGCAGCAATGCGTTATACTGAGGCTAGAATGAAGAAGATATCTGAAGAAATGTTGGCGGATATTGATAAAGAAACTGTAGATCATAAATTAAATTTTGATGATACACTTCAAGAACCTACAGTGCTTCCAACTAGAGTTCCTGGTTTATTAATCAATGGAGCTTCAGGTATCGCAGTAGGTATGGCAACGAATATGCCTCCACATAATTTGTCTGAAGTTATTGATGGCACGATAGCATATATTGAGAACAATGATATAGAAATTGATGAATTAATAACACATATTAAAGCGCCAGATTTTCCAACAGGTGGAACAATATATGGTTATGATGGTGTTAAAGAAGCTTTTAAAACGGGACGTGGTCGAATTGTCATGCGCGGTAAAGCTAGAATAGAAGAAGTTCAAGGAAAAGAAAGTATTATAGTTACTGAAATTCCTTATCAAGTCAATAAGGCAGACATGATTAAAAAGACTGCCGATTTAGTTAATGATAAAAAAATTGATGGTATTTCTCTAATTAGAGATGAATCTGATAGAAACGGGATGCGTATTGTTTACGTCTTAAAACGTGATTCAATTCCTAACATCGTGTTAAACATGTTGTATAAATATACAGCATTACAGTCTTCTTTTAGTGTTAACAATATTGCTTTGGTTAAAGGTCGACCGCAGTTATTGAATCTAAAAGAAATGATTCATTATTTTGTTGAGCATAGACATGAGGTCGTCGTAAGACGTACTAAATACGAATTACGTAAAGCGGAAGAAAGAGCACATATTCTAGAAGGTTTAATTATAGCTTCAGATAATATTGATGAAGTTATCGCCCTTATTAGAGCATCATCAAATGCAGATGAGGCAAGAGCTAAGTTAATTGAACGTTTTAAACTTTCAGAATTACAAGCAAAAGCAATCGTAGAAATGCGATTACGTCAACTTACAGGATTAGAGCAAGACAAGTTGCGTAATGAGTATAACGAGTTGATGAAAACGATTGAAGATTTAAAAGATATTCTTGAGAAGAAAGATCGTCGTTATGAGATTATCAAAGAAGAGCTAGCGGTAATCAAAGAAAAGTATGGTGATGAGCGTCGTTCTGTCATTGAATATGCAGGTGGAGATTTAAGTATCGAAGATATGATTCCTGACGAGCAAGTAGTGATTACTATTTCTCATGCTGGCTATATTAAAAGAACATCACTCACAGAATATAAGACACAGAATAGAGGTGGTGTTGGTCAAAAAGCATCAACGACTCGTAATGAGGATTTCTTAGAACATTTATTTGTTGGTACGAATCATCAATATATGTTGTTTTTCACTCAAAAAGGAAAGTGTTTCTGGATGCGTGTTTATGAAATACCAGAAGGAAGTAAGACTTCAAAAGGTAGAGCAATACAAAACTTGATTAATATCGAGCAGGATGATAAAGTAATGGCATTTATTTGTACTCAAGATTTGAAAGATGAGGAGTACATCAATAGTCATTATGTGATTATGGCTACTAAGAAAGGTCAGGTTAAGAAAACATCTTTAGAACAATATTCTAGACCTCGAACTAATGGTATTAATGCCATTACTATTAAAGAAGATGATGAATTGCTAGAGGCTAAATTAACAACGGGTAACAGTCAAGTTATGCTTGCTTTAAAATCTGGCAAAGCCATTAGATTTGAAGAACAGAAAACAAGACCAATGGGTAGAAATGCTTCTGGTGTAAGAGGAATTAGATTAGCTAGTGATACTGATGAAGTTATCGGTATGATTGCTGTTGAAAATCCTCAGGAAGAGTCTGTATTAGTTGTTTCTGAAAAAGGCTACGGAAAACGAAGTTATATCGATGATCCAGAAGATGGAGAAGCAATATATAGAATTACAAATCGCGGTGGTAAAGGTGTCAAAACAATTTCAGTAACCGAGAAAACCGGTCATTTAGTTGCTATTAAAACAGTAACAGATGAAGATGATTTAATGATCATCAATAAATCTGGTATAGCGATTAGAATGGCAGTTGCTGATTTACGAGTTATGGGAAGAGCGACGCAAGGCGTAAAACTCATCAACTTAAAAGGTAGTGATTCAATTGCGGCAGTAGCAAAGGTGATGAAAGAAGATGAAGAAGACGATATAGATAATGAAAATTCTGATATAGAGGGTGTTATAGAAAATGGCACAACTCTTGATTCTAACGAAGAAGAATAAATAAATTAATACTAAAAATAACTAATGATGAAAAAACAATTCATTTTTGCACTGGTACTATTGTTAGGTGCGCTTTCTTTTGCACAAAAGAAAGAACTTAAGACAGTTGAAAAAGCAATAAAATCAGGTAATTTTGCTGATGCTAAATCAGCAATAAAATCTACAGAACCTCTAATGGCTAATGCAGACGACAAACTAAAAGCGAAATTTTATTTCCTAAAAGGTCAAGCGTTATATGCTAACGGAACAGGCTCAAATACAGATATCGATCAAGCTATTGAAAGTTTTGATATGGTTGAACAGGTTGAAGGGCCCAAAGGAAAATATGGGTCAACTATTGAAGATTTAAAAACCCAAATGCTTAATAATTTTCTAACTAAAGCAAATGCAGCTTTACAAAGCAAAGATTATATCGCATCGTCATCAGGTTTTGATAAAGCGTACCGTATGTCGCCAAAGGATACAACATATTTGTATTATGCAGCATCTACAGCGGTTACTGGTCAGGATTATGATACATCTTTAAAATATTATGAAGAACTTAGAGATCTTAAGTATAAAGGAATTACAACTGAGTACACAGCAGTTAATAAAGAATCTGGTGATGTAGAGCCTTTTGATAATAAGGATATGAGAATGGTGGCTTTAAAATTAGGAACACATACAGCTCCTAAAGAAAAGAAAACAGAATCTAAGTCTGCAGAGATTGTAAAAAACATAGCATTGATTCACTTAAATCAAGGTAATGACGAAAAGGCAATAGAGGCAATGAAGCAAGCTAGAGAGCAAAATCCAGGTGATTTGAGTCTATTGATTTCTGAAGCTAATGTTCAATTAAAAATGGGTAATAAAGTCCGTTTTAAAGAATTAATGCAAGAAGCAACTTTAAAAGATCCTGATAATGCTGAGTTACAGTATAATCTAGGAGTTATTGCTGCAGAAGCTGGTGAGAAAGATGCCGCAATGTTGTACTATGAAAAAGCAATTGAATTAAATCCATCATATACAGATGCCTATAATAACATTGCTGTTTTGATTTTGGCAGAAGAAGGTTCTATAGTTGAAGAAATGAATTCCCTTGGTAATTCAAGTGCAGATAACAAACGTTATGATGAATTGAGAGCTAAAAGAGTTGAGATATTCGAATCTGCAATACCTTACCTAGAGACGACTTTAAAGTTAAAGCCAAAGGATGTGCAAGCAGCACAAACTTTAATGAACATCTATAGAGGTAGTGGGCAAACAGATAAGTATAAAGCTATGAAAGCTAAGGTTGAAGCCCTAGAGTCAGGGAACTAAAAGTTAAGACAAACAAATAAAAAAAGCGATTAGAGTTTCTAATCGCTTTTTTTATATTATTTTTTTAATGACTCTTAATTTATGAGTATGAATTTGCCTGTCTACGTTATAAATTCCAGAGTGATCTAGTCTGTCAATTCTAACTTGGCCATGAGCATGAATGATATAATTATCTTCCATAATAATGCCAACATGAATTATATGTCCTTCTGCATTGTCAAAAAAGGCTAAATCTCCAGGTTCACTTTCTTCAATAAAACTTAAAGCCTGACCTTGAGTAGCTTGCTGTGAGGCATCTCTTAAAATAGAATAGCCATTTAATTTATATACCATTTGAGTAAAACCAGAGCAGTCTATGCCAAAAGGTGTTTTTCCTCCCCAAAGATAAGGCGCATTTAAATATGTAAATGCTGTTTTTATGAGGTTTGTTTTTTCTTTTTTTGAGCTTGTTAAATTACCATCAAAAGTATGATGAAGCAAGTCCAACCCATTTAAGGACGAACCAATAGGAATTGTATATAATTTATTGTCTTTATCCTGTACGTACTCAATTAAATCTAAAGATAATTTATGATTTTGACTCTTAATGTTTTTATAGTCATCTTCATCGATTTCGAAATATTGTTTATTATCTATCCAACCTTCGTATTTATCAAATGCTAATCGAATTCTGCTCCAAGATTTACGCTTTTCTAAAACCTTGAAAATTTCACCATACAGAATTTGTGATACAAGCTCTGTAGGATCACTAGGTTCGATTCGCAGAGGAACAATGCTCAGATGACAAATTCCGTATAGCATTTTCCTCTATTAATTACGTTCAATTACTAGAGCAGAGGCTCCACCACCACCATTACAAATAGCAGCAGCTCCAATTTTTGCGTCATTTTGTTGAAGTACACTTAATAACGTGATAAGTATTCTAACACCAGAACATCCTAGTGGGTGACCTAGAGAAACCGCACCACCATTAACATTGACGTTGCTATCATCTAATCCTAGTATTTTCATATTGGCCAAACCAACTATTGAGAAGGCTTCATTAAATTCAAAATAATCAACATCATTTAATGATATTCCAGCTTTATCTAGAGCTTTAGGTAAAGCTTTTGCAGGAGCTGTTGTAAACCATTCTGGTTTGTGAGCAGCATCTGCATAACTTTTTATTGTTGCTAGAGGGGTTAGGCCTAATTCTTCGGCTTTTTCTCTACTCATTAGTACCATTGCTCCCGCACCATCATTAATGGTGGATGCATTAGCAGCAGTAACAGTACCATCTTTTGTGAATGCTGGTCTTAATGCTGGTATCTTTTCGAGTTTTACATTACTGTATTCTTCGTCTTTAGAAACTATAATAGGTTCACCACGACGTTGAGGTACTTCTACTGGTACAACTTCATCATCAAATTTTCCAGCCTCCCAAGCAGCAGCAGCTCGTTTATATGATTGAATAGCGAAATTATCTTGATCTTCTCTTGAAAAATTATACTCTGTAGCACAAGCATCTGCGCAAACACCCATAGCATTTTCATCATAAGCATCTACTAACCCGTCTTTTTGCATCCCATCAACTAACGTTCCTGGACCAAACTTTGTAGCTGATCTTGCATAAAAATAGTGAGGAATCAAACTCATGTTTTCCATTCCTCCAGCAATAACAACATCTGTGTCTCCAAGAGCGATAGACTGGGCTGCCTGCATAACCGCTTTCATACCAGAAGCACAAACTTTATTAATAGTAGTACAAGGAACAGTATTTGGAATACCTGCATAAATTGCTGCTTGTCTAGCAGGAGCTTGACCAGTTCCCGCTTGAACAACATTTCCCATTATAACTTCGTCAATAAGTTCTGGCTTCAAATTAATTTTATCTAAAGCCCCTTTGATAGCTATTGCTCCAAGTCTTGGTGCAGTAATTGTTGATAATGACCCTAAAAAACTTCCAATTGGAGTTCTTGCAGTTGATACTATAACGACCTCTCTACTCATTTTAAATCTAGTTTATTTTCTTGCAGTAAAATTAATCATTTTTTAATTAATGGGCAGCTTAGAAACAATAACATCAGTTCTATTATATTTTCTTACTTTTGAAAGCATAAGCATACTGTTGGAACTTATTTTTGTTGATTTCAAATGCTTAAATTCTATTTAAATGAATGATTTAATAAATAAGTGGTATCGTAATCATGCACTTGTGTATAAGGTTCTTTTGTTCCTGAGTACGACATTTTTGATAGTTTATTTATTTCCGAAGAGCGGAAAATTTAGATATGATTTTGACAAGGGTAAACCTTGGCAATCCGAAAGTCTTCTTGCACCTTTTGATTTTGCAATAAAAAAATCATCTGATGAAATTGAACAAGAACGAATTGAATCATCAGAGCGAAGTGCTGTGTATTTTGATATAAATACCTCTGTCAAATTAAATGTAATTAATTCGTATTCTGAAAAATTTGAATCTTCATTTACAGATAGTGTCATTAATAATAATATCAATCTATTTCAGGTTGGTAAAACTGCTATTAATACCATTTATGAATTTGGAGTTTTAGATGAAGATTACGAATATTCTACGAATACAAATATTATTTTATTAGACGATAAAACGCAATATGGAGAAACGCAATTCTCAAATCTCACTAAGTTAGATGGTTTTAGAAGTATCCTCGAGAATGAGTTGAATATAAACGGTTTATCACAGTTTGAGGCGACGTTGGTATCTGTTTTTTTTGATGTGATAAAGCCTAATCTAAAACTCAATGTATCACTAACACAGAATGCTTTAGAAGAAAAACTGGAGACGATATCAAGTGTTAGAGGTCGTATTGAAAAAGGAACACTCATTATTTCTAAAGGAGAAATTGTTGAAGGAAATAAGTACGACGTTTTAAAATCTCTCGAAACAGAATACGAATCACAAGTTTGGAATGAATCCAACTATAATCTGATCATATTTGCCTATTCATTACTTGTATCCTTAGCCTTATTGATGCTTTTATTATTTCTTCGGAAATATAGAATGGAAGTATTTCTTGATAATACTAAAGTTACGTTTATCTTTTTCAATATTCTATTAATGATTTTATTGACGACGTTGGTTATCAATTATAATTCTATATATGTGTATGTCGTTCCTTTATGTATTTTGCCATTAGTATTGAAGGCCTTTTTTGACGCGCGTTTGGGTTTGTTCGCTCATGTTTTGACTGTACTTTTATTAGGATTTATCGTACCGAATAGCTACGAATATATGTTCCTCCAAATAATAGCAGGTATTGTTACGATATTAACGGTATCAGAATTATATAAAAGAGCAAATCTCTTTATTTCTGTAGGTCAAATTACATTGATTTATATCATTGCTTATTTCGCGTTTTTTGTCATACAAGAAGGGGATATATCAAATTTAGATCCATCAACTTTTGGATTGTTTGTGTTGTGTGGATTGGCAACTTTATTCGTGCAACCTCTAATATATATCTATGAAAAACTATTTGGTTTAGTCTCTGATGTATCGCTATTAGAGCTTTCAGATACGAATACGAAGCTTTTAAAAGAACTATCAAATAAGGCGCCAGGTACTTTTCACCATTCATTAAATGTTGCTAATCTAGCCGAGGCGTCTGCTAATGAGATAGGGGCAAATGCCATGTTAATTAGGGTAGGTGCATTGTATCACGATATTGGTAAAATGAAAAATCCAACTTATTTTACAGAAAACCAAGCAACAGGAATTAATCCACATGACGAATTATCACCACGTGAGAGTGCTAAAATAATAATAGATCATACCTTAGATGGTATAGAGATTGCTAAAAAGTATAATCTACCAGATCGTGTTATTGATTTTATAAGAACACATCACGGTACAAGTATGGTTTATTATTTTTACAGAAAGGAAAAAGATTTAAATGAAGATACTAATCAAAACGATTTTAGATATCCAGGACCGCAACCATATAGTAAAGAAACTGCTATTTTAATGATGTGTGATAGTGTGGAAGCAGCGTCAAAGAGTCTTAAGGAGCCTACGACCACCAAAATAGATAAGTTTGTAGAAACAATAATAGATAAACAAATGGAAGATGGTCAATTTTTAAATGCAAATATCACTTTTAAAGAGATTCAATCTATTAAGAAAGTATTGAAAACGAAGCTTGCAAACATATTCCATTTAAGAATTGAATACCCTGAATAATATTCAAAAAAAAATACATAATATTGTTGCGTTCTTTATAATGATAAGTTACCTTTGCAACCGCATTTGAGATATAATGCTACGTTCATAATTTTAACGGAGAGGTGCCTGAGTGGCCGAAAGGAACGGTTTGCTAAATCGTCGTACTTAGAAATAGGTACCCAGGGTTCGAATCCCTGTCTCTCCGCAATTTTTTTTTTTTTTAAATTTATTGATAACTATTCGGGGTGTAGCGTAGCCCGGTTATCGCGCCACGTTTGGGACGTGGAGGCCGCAGGTTCGAATCCTGCCACCCCGACTAAAAAATGCTGAACATTATTGTTCAGCATTTTTTTTGTTTACACAAGTTTAAGTGTGCTTCGTAAATTAATTGTGAATAAAATAAAGTCAGAACATATGACGTGTTGTTAGTTTCTATAAGTAACACGTAAACTTTAGTATGAATTGAACCAATTCTGTCATTTTAATTGTAGTAGTTCAATTTTAGTAAGATTTTTTAATCTACACGTTTGTAGTTTTCAGAATAAATTCTATTACCATCATCATCAATTTCAATTTGACTGAACTTATCTTTTTCAAGAACAATTTTATATATATAATCTTGACGTTCACCAATGACGAGGTTCATGGTTTTAGATCCATAATCCAACGTTTCTTTTAAAATTGAATCATTTAGAGTATAGGCGCCGTAAGCGAAATATTCTGTAGAATCCGCATGCACAAGTTTGCTCCACATAACTTTACTCTTTGTGTACATTTTCACTTGCCTATTGCCTTCTCTAGTTTTAAATGAGTCTACAACTAAATTGTTTTTATAATTATAGAGTCCAATCATTTCCCACGTCCCTTCAAGAGATGCTTTTTCTTCGATTTCTACTTCGACAATGTCTTTAACAGTTTCTGTTTGCTCTTTACAAGAGAAAAGTAGTATAAATAAAATGATAAAAGTCACATTTATTTTCATGATGTTTGTTTTTATGGTTCCCTTAATTTACAAAAAAATAATGACATGAATTAGTCCTATACAAAATCCTTATACTATGATAATAACTTTTAATAATTATAGTGTAAGTATTCTATCAATAATCCTACTTTTGTTGTGTATAATTTGAATTAAAATAACATGTCAGATACAATAGAAAAAGTAAAATGTCTAATTATAGGATCAGGTCCTGCAGGTTACACAGCAGCTATATATGCAGCAAGAGCTAATATGGAACCAGTTTTATATCAGGGTACACAACCAGGAGGTCAATTAACAACTACTAATGATGTAGAAAATTTTCCAGGATATCCAGATGGTATTACAGGCCCAGCGATGATGATTGAATTACAAAATCAAGCAGCACGTTTTGGTACAGATGTTCGCGATGGTTGGGTAACTAAAGTTGATTTTTCTGGTGACACTCATAAAGTTTGGATTAATGAAACAAAAGAAATTCACTGTAAAACAATTATTATTTCTACAGGAGCATCTGCTAAATATTTAGGTTTAGACTCAGAGCAAAAATATCTCAAACTTGGTGGAGGCGTGTCAGCTTGTGCAGTTTGTGATGGGTTTTTCTATAGAAACCAAGAAGTAGTTATCGTTGGAGCAGGAGATAGTGCTTGTGAAGAAGCACATTATTTGTCTAAGCTCTGTACAAAAGTAACGATGTTAGTGCGTAAAGATGACTTTAGAGCATCTAAAATAATGGCCGCCAGAGTAAAAAACACTAAAAATATCGACATACTTTTCAATACAGAAACTGATGAGGTTTTAGGTGATGGTCAAGTGGTAACTGCCGTTAGAGCTTTTAATAATAAAACAAATGAAACCTTTGAAATTCCTGTAACTGGATTTTTTGTAGCTATTGGTCACAAACCTAATACAGATATATTTAAAGAGTTCTTGAAGTTAGATGAGACTGGTTATATTATTAATACACCAGGAACAGCAAAGACGGATGTAGAAGGCGTTTTTGTGTCTGGTGATGCAGCAGATCATGTCTATCGTCAAGCGGTTACAGCAGCAGGAACAGGTTGTATGGCAGCTTTAGATGCTGAACGTTATTTAGCAGCTAAGGAATCTGATTTTGAGATTTCTACTCCTGTGTACTAGACACGCAATCATATATAAATAAAAAATCCGAAGTTGAAACGCTTCGGATTTTTTTATGTTTTAAACTATTTTTACTTCGGAAATGTGCTCAATCTATTTTTCTTTCTTTTGTAGTCCAACAGTTCCGGTAAAGGTGTTAATTGTGATTTTCGGATTTCCGAAGAGATAAATCTCACTAGTCCCAGAGGCGTCAATGGTGATAGATTCTATGACTTCAATATACATGTTGCTATCCATTTCTGCTAGAACAGTACATGTTTGGATGGTGAAATTTTTCCCGTTTAATTGAGAATTATTATCGATTCTAAGATTAAGATTCGCAGCAGTACCTTCTATAGTAGCACTTGCACGTTGATATAAATCCATTTTTACATCAGTCGCGTTAATAAGGGCATCCATTTTAGTGTTATCACTTATTTCTACGTTAACATTAGTAGCAGTGACATTAAGTTTAACTTTAGCCTTTTCAGTACTGACGAAACTAAAATTATTAGCTTTAATGTTAAGATATGCTCTTGCTGAACCACTCGTTTTTAAAGAAGCATTACCTAATTCTAAAGATGTAAGAGAGCGTACTTCGGCATTATCTTTAACCTCAATATCAGAAAAAGTATCACCATAATTGATCTTAATATCTATTTTTTTAGCACGAATCTCTCGGGTTGTTGTAATTGTAAGAACACTATCTACAACTGTGATGTTGAAATGCTCATGAAGATTACCATCTGTTTCAATTTCTACAGAGGGCTTTTTATTATAAAATAACTCGATATTAAAATTTGATCCAATAACTAGTTTTTTAAAATCATCAATGTAGGTTTGTTCAATGGTTAAGTTTCTATCGCCTTTTATTTTTTCTTGGTCTTGAGCAAAACTACATGTGTTAAAACCTAAAACGAGTAGTAGAATTAAAAAACTATTTTTCATTATAATTTGAGTTTGAACTAGGATTCACTTTTTCTTTTAGCTAGAAAGCTTACATTTTGTAACCTGACATCATTATTTTAAAAAACCATGGCTAAAGCTATACATTGAAAAAATACTTTTGTTAAAGTATAAAAGCCAAACTTTTCGGTTCAAAATAAAAAGTTAGTACTAATTCATTATTAAAACAAATATAAAACAAAAACCATCCCAAACTTGATTTGAGTTTGAAATGGTTTTAAAAAAACTATTGAATTGTTGGTTGTCTAAAGGTTTTTATTGCTTTTTAACGCTACCAGAAATAGCATCAGAGATATTTGTATTTTTAGGATTACCGTAATATTTGATGTCGCCACTACTTGTTGCACCAGCAGAAAATTTTTCTTCAGCATGAACCACAATATCAGCACCACTGGTTACAGCAGCTGTACAAATCTGAGAAATAAGATATTTAGCGTCTATATCACTACCACTAGTAGCTGAGGCGCTTAACAAATTCGTAGAACCTTTAACTTTAATATCACTGCCACTAGTTGAGGCGAGTATTGTAGATTCTGCATCTAGCGCTACTTCAATATCAGCTCCACTTGTTGTGATTAGTTTTATAGTGTCTGCCTGCAGTGTATTAGTAGAAAATACATCACTACCGCTTGTAGCACTTACAGATGTTAGATTGTTAACATTAACCATTATTTTTTTGGATTCAGACCTTCTAATATTATCATCAGCATAGATTTTTAAGACGCCATTTTCAATTTTTGTAATGATAATGTCATGTAAATTTTCATCTGCTTGTACTTTAAGAGATTGAGAATCACTTTCTGTGAGATACACATCGATTCCACGACTAGCTTCAATTTGACTAAAATCTCCGTCTAGAGTTCTTTCTATTGTGGAGACATTACCATTTCCTGATACTCCAGAACCGTCAAAATTAATGTCGAAATTACAGGATACTAGAAGTAAACTTAATACGATTGCGATTGTGATTTTTGTTAGTGTTGTCATGATTGATTGTTTTTGATTGATGGTTAATATTATTATTATTTCATTTGATGATCAAAGCTTATTACTCGCTTTAAAAACCAGTTGCCATTTTCTAGAATCCATAGATGCGAAAATTTTGCGGTACTGCCAGCAACTTTATTCCCGTTGGTGGTTTCATAAAATTTATGAATGCCATTTTGTAAAGCGCCATAAATTTCACCGTTACTTTTTAATATAAATACCTCCAAACTACCGTCAACTAATTCTCGTGTTGGTTTTATGGTACTATTAGGTCTACAAACACCATCTTTAATGATTTGAATGAATTGTTGTTTTGAGTCTATGATACCTGCAATGTCATGATAGAATTCAATATCATTAGGGATTAACTGATCTAGATATTGTAATTCACATTTGTTAAATGATCGGTCAAATATTAAGCTGTCATTTGCTTTTAATGTGTTGTAAACTTCAGAGTAAGAATCTGACTGCGCATTGAGGCTGAGTCCAATTCCGAAGAAAAACAAAAATAAAGTGAGATACTGTTTCAATTTTTGATTGATGATTATTGTTCAAATATTAAAAGAATGGTTGGTTAATTAAATTTTAAATACTTGAACTGTTGATTGATTGTGATGAATTGTTAATTGTTGTTTTTATCTGTGGTTATTTTTATGCCATCTTCGTTAATATTAACTTTGACGTTATCGCTTTGAGCTTTGATGCCTTCTTCATCAATTTGCAGACTACTGTCATCTGATTTAGCGTTGATGCCATCTTCATTAATTTCTAATCCATTTTCCAATTCATCGTCTATATTAAGTTCTATTTCAATCTCATCTTCCATAGGACAATCCAAGCATTCAACACTATTTGTTATTATTTTTAGATGACGCTCTTCCATATTTTGATCTAGGACGTCATCATAATAAGCTTCATTAGAATGATAATTAAATGTGTTTTTATCAGCAAAAAGTACGCTGCCTTCTGGTAAATACAAGGTGATATTTACTTCTTGATTTTTTCTAGATTCATTTAAGGGAAGTGTGAAATAGCTATTAAGTAAAATTGTTTTTTCTTTAATCTCATAGACATAATCAATCTTTTTTGCTCTAGACATAGCATCTGTTACGTCATAGCCATTAGCAGAGCGTTCCACTCTTATTTTTGCAATACTGTCACTTGTTGTTTTTACAAGAAGTCTAACGCCTTGTGAGAATAATACCTTTTCATCATTTTCATTATAAGCAGTTCTAAATCTGTAATTCCTATTGTATTTAGTCGTTAACAAATCATTTTTGTTCATTCTTACTCGTATGGTATCGTTCTTTGTGAGTGTCGCTAGTTTTTCTGTTTTTGTAAATGACCCCTCATCTTGATAACTCAATCCAAATCTCGCAAATGTTATTGCTAAGGTGATAAATGCCATTACCCAAAGACCTAATAAGGTGTATTTGGCAGTTTTTCCAATAGACTTCATATTAGAAATTAATATTTTAAGTCCTAAGTAGAAGACGAAAAAGGCTATTATTCCAAAGAAAAGAAACAGTAATAAAGACATCAACCACACTGGTATTCTTGTGGCATCTGTGACCTCAAAGATATTGACTCCAGGTAAATGTATATGATCCATTAGGTTGACACTAAACAGGCTAATAACCAATGAAATAATAGTAATAGCACCTACAAACATTAAAATCAAGCCAAAAAACTTAGCGAAAATCTTTAAAAAGAACATGAATATATTACCTATAGCTTCAAAAAATGAACTGGATGAAGATTTAATACGTTCGCCTTGACGAGGTAAATCTGCTTTTTTTACACCTTCGGAAATGGAATCGGACACATTATCGAAGCCTTCCTTTATTTTATCGCCATGTTTTTTTAAATCTACATTTTGAACTGCGCTGGAGACACTATCAAATCCGTCCTTGATTTTTTTTTCAATGTTTGAGATATTTACCTGCTCTCCTTTCATCTGTAATTTTTCAGATGTGGTAATAGCTTCAGGAACAAAAATCCAAAGTAAAATGTAAAGTAATACACCAGTTCCAGCTCCAAATATGAGTAATACCCAAATTAAACGAATCCAAAGGGCGTCGATACCAAAATAATGTCCTAAGCCAGAGGATACACCACCAACATAAGAGTTATCTGTATCTCTATATAGCTTCTTAGATTTTGAACTACGTTTACTAGCGTATTGTTTTTGCTGAGGTTCATCTTCAAAGATTTCATCATCAACAAGATAGTCTTCAGGCTGTCCCATTATGGTAATCACGTCTTCAACCTCTTTGTTACCAATAACTTGTTTTGTGTTTTGTACGCGCTCAGTAAAAAGTTCTGCAATACGTGCTTCTATATCTGAAACAATTTCAGATCGACCTTGAGAGTCAGTAAATGAACGTTTTATAGCGTCAAGATAGCGTTGCAATTTTAAGTATGCATCTTCATCTATGTGGAAGAATATACCTGCTAAATTTATGTTGACTGTTTTATTCATTAGTTTGTTTTTTTTGTCTTGTTACTATGTTAACTGCATTTTGTAATTCTGTCCAGGTTGTGGTTAATTCTTTTAAGAATAATTGACCTGTTTCTGTAAGACCATAATACTTTCTTGGTGGTCCAGATGTGGATTCTTCCCAACGATAGTTGAGTAATCCAGCATTTTTAAGCCTTGTGAGAAGCGGATAAATTGTCCCTTCTACAACAAGCAGTTTCGCGTCTTTAAGTGTGCCTAATATTTCTGCTACATAAGCATCATTATCTTTTAATACTGATAAAATGCAGTATTCTAATACACCTTTTCGCATTTGTGCTTTTGTGTTTTCTATTTTCATGTGTTTTTTCTAATATTTTTAAAATATCTTCGGAAATGTTCTTGATCCAAATGTTGAGAGGTGAACATGAAATGATCTGATTCACGTGTCAAATCCCCGAAGACTTTTAATTTTAATAAACTGTTCATTTTTTGATTGATTGATTGATGATTATGTATAAATATCGAGTGATGAGCTCGTGTGTTTTTATTTTAAAAATTTGATGGTTAAAGGATATTCATAGAGTTCTCCATCTCTAGCTTTTAAACTCGCAATGACTATAAAAACAAGTTCTAGAATAAATCCAATAACAGCTAGAAAGCCTAAACCACCTGTTATATAAAGTAGAGGTGATGGTTTCCTAATATTGATATGGAAATCATGAAATCCATGAAAATCTATAAAATCTAAACCGTTAAATATTTTAAAAATGAAAAACGGAATAGTAAGCATACCAATAATTAACGTGTATAATAAAATGCTTATTTGAAAATTAATAGCTTGTTTGCCATGTGCATCAATAAAGTCTGATTTGTCTTTATTCATTATCCATAAAACAATAGGTCCTATGAAATTTCCTAACGGAATTATAAACCTACTAAAGGTTGATAAATGAATAAATGTCGCAATGTTTTTTTGATGATTAGTTGTCATGATGAAAAAGCATATAGTAATTTCTTATACAAATATATGTCTTTAAAAAGGTATTATGTTACGCATAGTACTTAAGTTTAACATAACATTAACACATTGGTATTCCGATTATTTTCTATATTTTTGTTTAAATTCCCAGTATATATGACTGTTTCAGCAAGAAAACTTAATTCGTTTTTACTATTTAAATTACCAGCAGCTTTTTTCTGTGGTGTACGTACAAAAGCGCTTGATGATGCAAAATGTGTAGTGTCTGTAAAGCACAGATGGATTAATCAGAACCCATTTAACTCTATGTTTTGGGCAGTTCAAGGTATGGCAGCAGAGCTTACAACTGGAGCTTTAGTTATGGCTAAAGCTAAAGAAAGTGGTAAAAAAATCTCTATGTTAGTGGTTACTAATAATGCGTCTTTTACAAAAAAAGCAACAGGTATAATCACATTTATGTGTGATGAAGGCCATAAAGTTGATGATGCTATTGCTAATGCTATAGAAACAGGAGAAGGCCAGACAGTTTGGTTAAATTCTAAAGGTATTAATACTGAAGGTTTACAAGTGTCAGACTTTAATTTTGAGTGGACGTTAAAAATAAGGTCTTAGTTGTTAAAGATGTAAGAGTTTTTAATAGTGTGTTTTTTGATTAAATTTATAGAGGCTTGTAACAAATAGGTAAACTATTCAACATATAAGTAAATCACTATTTAAACAATCAAAAAATGACATCACACGAAATAGATTTTAGAATTCACGGAGAAGAAATGCAATATGTCGAAATAGAACTCGATCCTCAAGAAGGTGTTATCGCTGAAGCAGGTAGCTTTATGATGATGGACGATGGTATTACCATGGAAACTATTTTTGGAGACGGTTCTAAAAAAGACAGAGGTTTCTTAGGGAAAATATTAGGAGCAGGAAAACGTATTCTCACAGGAGAAAACTTGTTTATGACTGCCTTTTACAACGATCTCACAGGAAAACGTAACGTATCATTCGCCTCGCCATATCCAGGAAAAATTATTCCGATTGATCTTACTGAGTATAACGGAAAATTCATTTGTCAAAAAGATGCATTCTTATGCGCAGCAAAAGGGGTGAGTGTTGGCATAGAGTTTTCTAAAAAACTAGGTCGCGGGCTTTTTGGAGGTGAAGGTTTTATAATGCAGAAATTAGAAGGTGATGGTATGGCATTTGTTCATGCAGGAGGAACTACAGCAAGAAAAGTATTAGAATCAGGGCAAATTTTAAGAGTAGATACCGGCTGTATTATTGGGTTTACACAAGATGTTGATTATGATATAGAATTTGTTGGAGGTATCAAAAACACTGTTTTTGGAGGCGAAGGTTTATTTTACGCAAAATTACAAGGTCCAGGAGTTGTCTACATACAATCGTTACCATTTAGTCGATTAGCTGGTCGCGTTTTGTCTTCTTTGCCTAAAGGCGGTAATAGCAAAGGTGAAGGAAGTATACTGGGAGGTTTGGGTGATATTTTGGATGGTAATAATAGGTTTTAACGTTTCATTGGCTGTTAAAATTATTACTCTGAGTCTTTTAGCACTTTTTTTTTATTACATTTAGATTGTAATAATTAATACAATGCCTATACAACACATCTACTTTCATTTAACCTAAAAACTAAAAAGAATGGCAAGAGCAATGTTTGAGTACACAAAAACTGTACTTAGTAAAGTCAGTTTTGACAGTACATTGTTTTGTAAAGAATTACAAAAGGCACTTCAACGATTATTACCTTATGAAATAGAAGAGCTTAAGATTTACATTAAATCTTTAATTTTACAAAACCCAGAGTTAGATCAATGTCTGATCCTACTAAAAATATAAAAAAAAAGCGACATAATTGTCGCTTTTTTAAGTAATCATCGTATTTGAAATCGTACTTGTGAATTTGTTTTTTAACTATAATGTTCTATTCTGAAATGTCTAAATTTCAAATAATAAGCGTTAGTAATTATTTAGGCAACGGACTAATAATCTTCACATTTTCAAATGCAATCGCACCACGAATAACACCAGAGATTACATTGTGAAGTGCGTCGATAATTTGCATTTTAAGTTCGTTTTTGTGATAAATAATACTCACTTCTCTTGCAGGAGAAGGTTTATTAAAATGACGTAGCATTTTAGACATTTTTTCATTAAGATCTAGCGTGTTTAAGTAAGGTAAAAGTGTCATGCCTAAACCTTCGTTTGATAACTTAACTAAAGTTTCGATACTTCCGCTTTCTAATTGAAATGTATCCTCCTCATGACTTTTAAATGCCTTACAAAGATTTAGAACACCATCTCTAAAACAATGTCCATCTTCTAAAAGGAGCATATCATTTAAATCTAAGTCATCAACTTCAATTTTTTTCTTGTCCTTTAAGCGGTGATCATTTGGGATATAAGCCACAAAGGGTTCATAATAAAGAACGCGTTCTTTTATAGTGTCATGTTCTAAAGGTGTAGCAGCAATAGCGGCGTCTAGATGACCATCCATAAGACGTGTTATTATTTCCTCAGTAGTGAGTTCTTCTATTTTGAGACGTACTTTTGGATATTTTTTAATGAAGTTTTTAAGAAACATTGGTAATAATGTAGGCATAACAGTTGGTATAATACCAATTCTAAATTCGCCACCAATAAATCCTTTTTGTTGGTCTACGATATCCTGGATACGTTCAGATTCATCAACTATATTTTTTGCTTGTTCAACAATCTTTTGGCCAACATTTGTTAATTCAATTGGTTTTTTGCTTCTATCAAAAATTTGTACATCTAACTCATCTTCCAGTTTTTGTATTTGAGTACTTAATGTGGGTTGCGTTACAAAACATTTCTCTGCTGCTTTGGTGAAGTTTTTATGTTCTGCAATTGCTAATACGTATTTTAATTGTGTGATTGTCATTTGTATTCATTTAGACTATAAAGATATAAAAATCATTCATAGAAACTATAATTAATTTTAATTATTGTTACTTAAGTTTGCATAAACAAAAACAATATGACAACTAATAGTATAGGTTTAGATACCAAAAAGACAAAAGAAATTGCTAGTGAATTAAATACATTATTAGCAAATTTTCAGATTTATTATCAAAATTTAAGAGGCATTCATTGGAATATTAAAGGGAAACGCTTTTTTGATTTACATCCTAAGTTTGAAGAATTATATACAGACGCTAATCTAAAAGTAGATGAAATTGCAGAACGTGTTTTAACACTTGGGGCAACGCCTTTACACACGTTTGAAGATTATTCTAAAGGAGCTAAAGTTCCCGTTGGGAAGAACATTTCCGAAGATGAAAAAGCAGTACAACTTATTGTAGATTCATTGTCAGAATTATTAAAAATTGAACGTCAAATTTTAAATATGTCTGGAGAAGCTAATGACGAAGGTACCAACTCAATGATGAGTGATTTTATTACAGAACAAGAGAAAACGGTTTGGATGATGAAAGCTTGGTTGGGCGAGAGTATCTAATACTCTAAGTGAAAAATAAATAAAAAACCCTTTGGAATGCAAGATTCTGAAGGGTTTTTCGGTAAAAAATCAACTAAAATTTATCAAAAATTTTATTCGCATCCAGATTTTATGTTAGACATCCAAGTTAAAGAACAAGCAATAATATGATCAACTGATCAACTTAAGAATGTCCAGTCATTTTTGCAATTATCTGAGGTTGAACATGTTCCTGTCACTAAAGAGTCATCATTTATATTTACAGCCACAGTGTCATCACTACGAAACACATAAAGATATTCTTTCTCACCTATGACTGCAGACTAAAATTGGCACGCTACTAAAAGTTCACTAACATTTTCTTCAGTGTATTCAGTTGGACGATTGCCATTCTCACAGTCAACAAAATTAGCTGCAGTAAAACCTTAAAAATCTGCATCACATGGATTTGGAAATACTTGAAGGATTACTACTCTGTTTTCTTTATATTGAACACAAACTTTTGTAAATTATTCATCACAACCACAATCATCAATAATATTATCTCCGCAGCAAGATTCTAATAGTTCACGAAAAGCCTCTTCATTTCCAATTGAAAGCACTGTTCTATCAGCTAAAGTCACATCAAATGAATATACAAAATCATAATAGTATGAATTATACATCGTATTGATGAGTTCTTCCTGTGAGTTTACAGTTATCGTGTTTCCTTCATCTGTAATAATAGTCAATGGGAAGTTATAAGTAACGCATTCTTCTCTTCTAGTCCAGTTGTAATCTTCATCGCAGCCTTTTGCAAAATCAGTCTCTGTGAAACTGTTACTACAAAAGAAGAAAACTTTATTTTATTACCTATTAAATTTGTTAGAATAATAAATGGATTTGATATGGAGCAATGGGAAACGATAGATTCAAATCCATCTTGGATTAATGGCGAAAGCACATTTAAAAGTGTCCCATTAAAATATGCGATTTCAAGTTTAGAGTCTCAATATAATATTACTATAGACGTAAAAAAATATTAATAGTAATCTGATTTATACTGGTGAGTTTTACTCACAAAGATTTGAATACTGCATTTAAAACAGTATTTAAATCTTTACGAATCCGATACATTGAAAAAGAAAAAGGAAACATCTATTTGAGCACGAAGTGAAGAATTTGATTATCAACATGTTGTTAATTCTAACGTTTATAGTGTTTTCTCAGGAATAGGCTAAATGTATAATGGCTATCAATACCCTTAATTTAGATCAAGCTTTTTAAAAAATAGACTCCATTAATCATGTGCAGTTTTCTTATCAGGATGACTGCATAGAAGATATTAAAATCACTTTAAAAAAAGAGGAACGCACTTTAATCCAGTTAATGTTTCAGGTAAAGTTCCAAACCAATCTATACTTTGAGATAGTTGAACAACGTTATGTTGTGGTTAATAAGTCCCAAGAATTAACAGATATTGAAATACTAGACAGTGTGATTCTCACAAGCTATCCCACCAAAGGGATCTCACTAAAGGGATCTCTAAAAATAAAAATGGATTCTATCAAATACGTCCTGCTCGTTTGGTGGTTTTACCTAGACTCACAGAGCCAGATGTTTTAGAAAGTATTCAATTGTTACCAGGAGCTGGTTATCCAAATGAAACAGGCTCTGGTTTTCTAGTTAGAGTTGGTTAAATGGACCAAAATAGATTATTATGGGTTGGTATAAATACAAATCGATTGCGAATTATCACAGACTATATTTTTCTGATACCTGTAAATTTAAGTTCTCAAAAGACAATACCTTAAGAGCCAAAGTTGGTTTATCCATTAGAAACGTGTACAATAATACTGATTTTATAAGTAGAGGATATCGCAGCATTAACGATATTAATGGAGATATTGAAACTATTGATAGGTTTTTAATTGAATTTACACCTAATCTTATGTTTAGGTTGTATTGGTGGTAGATCTCTAATTAAAATAGATAACTAATTAATAAAAAAAAGAGCCTTTAAAAAGGCTCTTTTTTGACTAAATAATTGATTGATTGATGTTATTTGTTTTAGAATCTAATTGATAATTCTAAATCCTCTTTCGCTACACTAAATTTTGCGTCGTCGTAGTTTGGAGGACCAAAACTTCTTGGGTTATTTGATGTTCCATAAGATTCTTTTGGTAGTCCGTTAGCCTCAAAATCCATGCGTTGATTTTTATTGGCATCATGTAAAACCATGATAGCATAGTCTCCCGATTGTACGTTTTTAAAAGTAATTACTGCTTTGCCATCTTTTATTTCAGACGTTGTGTTTTGAACTCCGGCACCTTTCATAAAGTTCTCTTTAGTGTGTAATGCTACAAGGAAATTACCGTCATCACTTTTTGCGTTTTCAACAGTTATGGTAATGGTTTGTCCTGTTGTTTCTTGGGCGAATCCTAAAGTTGAAATTAGTGTTAATGTGATTGTTAAGAATAGAGACTTCATAATTTATGGTTTTTAAATGGTTAACTGAAATTACGTTCAGCATGTATGTTTGTTATTGATGATTCAAATATCTCACTAAACTAGGCCATTACGAAAAGAGAGTAACCCAACTGTGATTTTTTATGTCTGAATTGTAAAAAAGATACTTTTATTACACCCTTTCTATCATAGACATTGTATTTAAAATACAGTGAGCTATAATAATAGCCCATAAATTTATTCCAAATTTCACATAAGTAATTCCCATTATTAAACCAATTATGGCGACAGTTATAGAGCGTTCTGAAATATCATTAGAATGTCTAAATCCAAAAAGTAAGGCCTGGATAACTACTGCTAGTATAGTTGCAATGCCTGTTTTAGAGCAAAGTTTTTCGAACCATGTAATAAGGAATACGCGATCTAGTAACTCTTCTAAGAAGTACTCTACCAAGACTATAGGCATAATTAAAAAGAACATACCCCAATTATCTTTTAAATAGTGAAATCTAGATTTTGAGGTTTCTGTTACAGCTTCGGTGTCTACAAAAAGTCCTAATGTATCTGCAACGATATTACAGCCTATAATTGATTAGTGCAATACCTAGGACGACTGCAATTGAGATTATGATCGTTTTTTTGAATTTTTGGGTGTTGTTGCCCCGAGATCTTTATATGTATAACCTCTAGCTCTCATTCTCCACGTGGCAACTGTTAATATTGTGAGTGCAGATAATAGCTCATTAAGTAAGTGAAAAAGGTTAGGAGTATAGACGTCTATAATTAAAAACATAATTACGATATAGATTGTTAAGTCTAATAAAATTTCTTTGTGATTAATAGGTTGTTGTTGTTGTTGTTGTTGTTGTTGTTGTTGTTGTTGTTGTTGAATGACGTATTTCATTAAAAAAATTAGTAAGCATCTATATGAACGTCAAAAAAGTAGTAACCGTTACAATTACTTGTTATTTATTGGTTTAAGACTAAAAATGTATGCTCAGTAGTTTGTTCAGTCCTTGTAAATAGTAACATAATTTGGTAATACAACTATTCCGTAATTAAAATAGCACCAGCTATTTCATCTTTCGTTGGTTTCTCAAACCAAGCTTCCATGAAATTAAAGTTGTCTTTACTGACTTCAAATTCAAACGTATCGCCTTTTTCTTCATTTCTTTTTAGGACTCTTTTTAGTCGCGTATTTTTCTGTATGTCTAAAAAATATAGTTTCATTTCAAAACCATGTAGTGTTGCAAATTGTCTAAACTTTTCGCGATGCTCAAATTTTGATAATCCTAGATCCAAAATGGAATCTATTTTAGCGTTTTCTAACTGTATAATCAAATCTAGAATGATGAGTTCTGCTCTTTTTATTCTTTCAAGGAACCAATCCAGACCATCTGTTGATTTTTTGTCGGCATAAAATAGTGTTTTGTTCCAGTAGTCAATTGAAAAAATAAGCCCATTAGTTTCCTTTTTTAGTGTGTTTGAATACGTTGTTTTTCCAGAACCGGTGTTTCCTACTATTAAGTGAATCATTTTTATGAGGTATTTGCTAGACTTGACGAATACTAGATTATGTTTTGATAATTTAAAGAATTTTATCATGTGTGTCCTGAGTCTGCTTTTTGTTTGCCGGTAGATCTGGACTGTTATCCTGTGCAGGTCCAAATTAGTAAAAGAAAACGAACTAAAGCGGTTTCTCGAAAATTTTTCGAAAACATTCAGAACACCCATTTCACGCATTAAAATGCTAGTTGTTTTGTTTTCTGTTGGATGTGGTATAACGTGTTGAGCACCTTATTTGAATTGACGCTATAAAGTTCAGCTTTAAAATTTCCGCAGAAAGAGGAATAACAAATCGTCACCATATAGATTTACCTATTGATTTTTGCTAGTAGTTTAACTCAATAAAGTTTGTAATCTAGTTATGATTCAAATATCAAATCTATCTATATAAAGGACTGTTTAATGCTTTTCATTAAAATACTTAGCGACATACACACCGTTACTTGCACAGGCTTGCAAAAGATATCCGCCTGTTGGAGCGTCCCAATCCAGCATTTCTCCAATACAAAATTGATTGTTCATGTTTTTAAGTTCAAAATTCTGTGTTACAGCATTTAAATCAATACCTCCAACTGTAGAAATTGCTTCGTCAATGGATGCTGTTTTTTTTATTTTTAAAGGGAAGTTTTTGATGTGTTTTGATAATGATTCTACATTTAAATAGTGCGCTTTAGATAGATGTAGCTTTAATAAATCAATTTGAGATGAACTGAGTTTGAGCTCTTTTTTTAAGATTTCGGTTGTGTTTCTATACTTGGATGCATTTAGTTTTGACTGAATAGTTTTTAATGTTAATGAAGGTTTGAAGTCTACATAGACTAAGGCTACAGAATTGGTGTTTAATTGCGCTCTAATTTGCGGACTTAAGCCATAAATAGCATTCCCCTCTAATCCAAATTTAGTAATAACCGCTTCTCCTTTTTGAGTCACATTATTACAAGATATAGCAATGTTTTTTAATGGTGTTCCTTCGTGTTTAGTTATGAAATCTAGCTGCCAATCTATTTGATAGGCACAGTTTGATGCTTCAAATTCTTTTGTTTTGATTCCTTTTTTAGAAAAGGTGTCTAACCAATTTCCGTTAGATCCAGTAACGCTCCAGCTACTTCCGCCTAAAGAAAATATGGTGTAATCTGTTACTAATGATTTGTTATTAATAATGGGTTTATCGTTAACGTCCCAATCAGAGAACGTGTGGTCATACTTAATAATCACTTGATTTTCTATGAGGTATTTGAGGATGGCATTGAGTACTTCAATAGGTTTAGTGCCTTCTATTGGATATACTCTTTTGCTGCTTCCTATATATGTTGTAATCCCAATGTGTTCAAGCCAATTTCTAAAATCAATATTGGTGAAATTGAGTAAAACATTTTCTAAAAAATCAATGGGTGTGTAACGTGTAATCAATTTTTCAATAGCGTCTGAATGTGTTATGTTAAAACCGCCTTTGCCAGCCACTAAAAATTTACGACCTGAGGTTTTATTTTTTTCATAGATGGTTACCGTAAATTTATTAGGATCTAAAAACGCTGCTAATAAAAAAGCTGATGGTCCGCCACCAATAATAGCAATTTGTTTTTTCATGACACGAAATAGTTGGTTTATTGTGTTTGTTCTAAGTGGTAAGGTGGGCTCGAATATTTCGCGCAATGCTAAGATAGTAAAAAGAAAGAAAGTAACTTTAATTCAGTAGCGTTTCCGAAGTAAGTATGATGACTTTCAAACGGATAATTACCTAAGTTGATGACCAAGTTTTTCTTGACTTCATTCTATAATCGATAAATGATTTTGGAGCTAATGTTTTTTTTAGTATTTCGCAAAATGAATTTGTAAATAAGCCCACTGAGTTGTTTATTTGCAGCACAAAAAAGTGAATGAAATCTTTATTACTTATTCTTTCTAACTTAAAATATTTTGCACCTTCCTGGGTGTTTTCTTCGGTTAATATATTAATAGGCACTTGGGTTCTTTATTTACCACATATTAAAATGAAATTCGAGCTAAACGATTCACAAATAGGTTTAGCTTTATTTTTTACAGCCTGTGGATTACTGGTTTCGATTCCTTTTGTGCCTTATATGAATAAAAGGATAGGAACTGGACGCTCCACTAAGATAGGTATTATACTGCTCGCTTTATTTTTCAATTTGCCATTAGTAGCGCCTAACTATTCTTTATTGTGTACTAGCTTATTTCTAACCGGTATTTTTTCTGGTTTTACAGGGACATCGATGAATGCTTTGGTATCCATAGTGGAAAAAAGAGACCGACAAAATTTCATGTCTGCTGCCCATGGTTTTTTTAGTTTAGGAGGATTTATTGGAGCAGGAATAGGTGGTTTCTTAATTACAAGGTTTTCAAACCCAAGTTATCACATGTTGTTGATGTCGTTATTCATAATTTTGACCACATTATTATTGTCTAATAATTATAACCATGTCAAAGAGCCTACCCAAGAAAAGAATAAAGAAAGCATCAATATATTTAAAAATATAAAACCAGTGTTAGGATTGTCAATAATTGCTTTTATAATCATGTTTAATGAAGGTGCTGTCGAGCATTGGAGTAACTTATTCTTGTTTGATATTGTTCATGTAGAAGAAAGTCAAGCGGGTTTTGGTTTTGTGATTTTTTCTCTAATGATGACCTTAGGACGATTTTTGGGAGATGGTGTAAGTAAAAAAATAGGTGCAATCAGGTCTATAAGTTATGGTTGTATCATAGCTATTATTGCATATTCTTTAATATTAGTATCTGATTTTTATATTAGTGTATTAGGTTTTGGAGTTTTAGGTCTTGGGATTTCTGTAATTATACCCGAAATTTTTAGATTAGCGGGTCAATCAAAACATTTGAATACTTCGGTTGCTATTTCAGTAGTTTCTGGAATAGGTTTTATGGGCTTTCTTATAGGTCCAGTTTTATTGGGTTTTATTTCTAGTTTGAGTAACTTAATTATGAGTTATGTTTTTTTATTGCTTTTAGTAGGTATCGCTTTTAGTTTAGTTGTATTTGGTTTAAGTCGAAAGTATAAGAATAATTAAGTATACCTAGTGTTAGCAAACGTGTTTTGTTAGACGCTAGCAAAACGGTACTTCTTTTTAATCCAATAATTGAATATGTTTCTCATTTTAGGTAAATCACGATATTTTGTTTGACTTCGTGTAAATGGCTGTTTTTTAATTATTTATAAATTAATGTATTTATAGACTAACGTAATTATACCTTCTAATTTATAAAAGACCACAAATTCAATCAAGTTCGTTGTAGAGAATTCTATCTTTGCATTATGCAACCCAAAATTCTTTTTATTACACCTCCTTTTACTCAGTTAAATACAGCGTATCCGGCGTCTGCTTACCTCAAAGGATTTCTTGATGGATACGACATCTCTTTTTCACACTGTGATTTAAGTATTGAGTTATTTACTTCTATTTTTACAAGTGATTTTTTGCGTTCTATTTTTAAGGAAGCAGAGGATTTGGAAAATTATTTTTATCCCGAGGTTAGTGAAATGAAGGATCTTTACATAGCGAGGGTTGATGTGGTTATTGGATTTCTTCAAAAGCAGGATATTGACACTGCACATAAAATATTAGAAGCTCAATTTTTGCCTTTAGGACATCGGTTACTCAAGGTTAGTACTGAAATTAAATGGGATGCCGGGGCTATAGGAGTTATCGATAAAGCAAAGCATTACGGAACACTTTTTGTAGAAGAAATAGGCGATTTTATTCAAGCAAATGTAGATGAGTTTTTTGCATTTACTAAGTATGCAGAGCAAATTGCTACTTCAGCAAGCAGTTTTCATCAATTAGACGAATTATTGACGTATCAGCCGACGCTAATCGAAGATGAAATGATGAATATCTTAGAAGAGAAAATTCAAAATTATAGTCCTGATTTAGTGTGTTTTACGATTCCTTTTCCTGGGAATTTGTTTGCAGCCTTGCGCTGTTCTCAATTTATTAAGCAGTTTTTCCCTGGCATTCATATTGCATTTGGTGGAGGTTATTGTAATACAGAATTACGATCACTTGAAGATCCTAGAATTTTTCAATTTATTGATTTTATTTCATTGGATGATGGGGAAGGGCCATTATTAAAAATAGTTAATTATTTGGAAGGTACTATCGGTATAAACGACCTTGAGAGAACTTTTGTTCTAGAAAATAATCAAGTGGTTTATAAGAATCAAATTCCAAACACTATTTTTCATCATAGAAACTTGCCCGCACCAAATTATTCGGGATTACCTTTTGATAAATATGTGTCATTTTTAGATGTCGTAAACCCAATGCATCGTATGTGGACAGATGCCAGATGGAATAAATTGACCATTTCTCATGGCTGTTATTGGAAACAATGCTCGTTTTGTGACGTGAGTTTAGATTATATTGGCAATTACCAAAATACAACTGCTGAAGATTTAGTAAATAAGATTGAGAAAATAATTAAAGACACAGGTATTACGGGCTTTCATTTTGTTGATGAAGCTGCGCCTCCTAAAATGCTACGAGCCTTGTCAAATTCATTGATAGCACGTAATGTTAATATTACTTGGTGGACAAACATTCGATTTGAAAAAACATTTGACTTTGAACTATGCGCATTAATGGCAAAATCAGGGTGTATTGCTGTTACGGGAGGCTTGGAAGTCGCTTCAGACCGATTATTGACTAAGATGAAAAAAGGAGTTGACATAGCACAAGTGGCAAGAGTTACTCATAATTTTTCTGAAAACAGTGTCATGGTTCATGCCTATCTTATGTATGGTTTTCCTACTCAAACCGAGCAAGAAACCATTGATTCTCTTGAAGTGGTAAAGCGAATATTTGAAAGAAATTGTATTCAGTCTGCATTTTGGCATCTATTCACAACGACGATTCATAGTCCAATTGGTAAGAATCCCCAAGATTTTGGAATAGAAATAACGGGACCTGTTTTTGAAGGATTCGCTCAAAATGATTTATACCATATAGATCCTCAAGGCGCTGATCATCCCAAATACACAACAGGGTTAAACCTTGCATTACATAATTATTTAAATGGTTCAGGATTTGATGAGGGATTACAAAGCTGGTTTGACTTTCCAGTGCTTCCAACCACGCATTCAAAGGGTTTGATTGAGAGTTTTTTATCTTAAACCGTAGCTAATAAGTGTTTTCAAGTAGGAGAGAACTAAGCCATTAATTTTAGGAAATCTTATTTGTGGTTAATCCTTTTTAAACACTATTAGGTGTATTGCCTTTTCATAATTTTCCAAAATTAAAATTTTATAATTCTTCCATTCTATAGATTGTTCCTTTCTATCATGTTTATTAATTGACGTATAGGAGATGGTCTTCTGTATATTTCCTTCAGATAGCAAAAAGATATAAGTATTAAAGGCGTCTGTTTGATTCCCATTTATGTCTACAGACCATTCTCCAGAACGTTTCTTAAATAGAATACTAAGGTTTTCAATAATCGTTGCTTGCCCTAAATCAATATCTTCATTGTTGGTTGCATTTTAATATAAAGCTCATAATTTTATGTAAGCATCCTTGCTACTTATTCACAGGAGTAATTTATCGTTAAAAAAGTCTATCAAATTTGAACATCGATATAAAAAGAAGCACTCCCGTTGTCGCGAGTAAATGAATCCCAAAGCCAGTATAATTTATGATTTTTATAAAGGTTTTATTATGAAAACCTTTAATAGAGTATAGCGCAAATAGTAAAATACTAGTCTCCAAGCCTATTATAAGTAAGTTTCTAAATTCGAAGTTATGCTGTTTTGTATCTAGGGTATCAATAGCCCAAAAAATAAATATACCGAATACCATAACTGCATTTAAATAGGAAACTACTAAAGCTGTTTTTCGTGTTTTATTTCCGATCAAAATGGCTGTTAGATGGCAAATCAAGATGACAATCAATACTGTGCTTACATTTAAATCATTCATAACTATTCATTAGTGTTTTCGTATTTGGTTTACAACATCAGTTCTTTTGGCTTGAGTTTTAATTTGATGATCAACTAAATTAGCAAAAGAAAACGAACTAGGAAGTAATACGCAGGAATTAGTACGTTCTTTATCAAGTTAATGAATACTTCTTCTGAATATATTTTTATTTATTGGTCACGATTTAAATAATTTGAAACAGCTAAATAAGTTGATGAATTTGGATTATTTATTTGCGTTTTTCTAACTCACTTCTAAATTATTTTACTGTACATCTATAAGTTCTACCTCAAATTTTAGGATGCTGTTTGGTCCAATATTTTTTCCTCGGCCAGCTGGACCATAGGCCAAATGTGACGGGATGTAAAGGGTGCCTTTTCCTCCTTTTTTGAGTAGTGGAATACCTTCATCCCATCCTTCAATAACTTTTCCTCGACCGATTGCAAAAGATAGGGGATTGCCACTATAGGTAGAATAAAATTCAGTGCCATCCATTAAAGTACCGGCACAGTGGACAGATACTATTTGTCCTGCTTGTGGATGGTCGCCTGTGCCTTCATTTTTAATCACATATCGTAATCCTGACCCAGTCGATTGAGCAGTAATATTATTCTCTTTAAGGTAGTCCTCAATGATTTCAATATCAGTATTCAAGTAACTCATTTTTTCAACTTCATCCTTTTTCTGAATGTTGATTTTCTCAGCTCCGATACAAACAGTAATATATCCCAATGCATCTAACTCAGGAGGTATAGGTTGCTTAAAAGGCTCCGAGAAAAACGTTTTAGTAGGGATTCTAATTAGAATAGAGTCTCCTTCTTTAATCCTCTGAAATGATTTGAAAAGGGCTCCACTAGAACCCCATTCCACAGTACAAGGAATTTCAACATTATACATCGTCTTTGGGTTAAATAGCACAGAATCTTTTTCATTCTTATACATTATATTGTAAACAGCTGTCTCACCAATTTTAGGAGTTTTTCCAACACCTTTAATGATATACTTATACTCGTAACCGTCTTCTGATAGTTGAAAATCTTTTGAGCCACAACTAACGCTCATTGCAAAAACTACTGTGGCAGTAATAATTTTTAAAACCCTTGAATTCATGTAAATCGTTTTTTTTTTTGTTTAAATTTTTTGTACTTCTATTTTTAAGTGTTTCGCAGCACTAATAAGTTTGATAACGTTATGGATTTAATATAGTTAGCGTGATAGTTGGTTTGAGTGTTACTTGGTTAGCAACTAAATTAGTAAAAGAAAATGAATCAGAGGACTATCCATATTGTTTTGAGAGCTTATATAAGTTGTTTTGACCCCTATAAAACAAGAGTAATCTTTTAAATTTCGATTATTAATTAAGCGGTTAATTTTTTCATCATAATTAGATGCTTATCTGCGTTCCATTTTTCCATTGGTGTTATACGTCCCAATAGTCCGTGAAGCCTTCTATTATTATTATTATTATTATAAAACTTAACGTTTTAATATCTACTCTATTTCGCCAAAGTATTGATAATCGAACCTTTTAAAGACTTCTTTTT
>JAWUWM010000084.1:0-44109 GCA_034111845.1 Psychroserpens sp.
TTGGCGCCCTAAAAGGATGTGTTCCCTAGTTTGAGGCATAGGACCGGCAGTGGCAGCTACGACAAGAATTGCACCATCCATTTGAGCAGCACCAGTAACCATATTCTTTACGTAATCGGCGTGACCTGGACAGTCAACGTGAGCGTAATGACGATTAGCGGTTGAATACTCAACGTGAGATGTATTAATTGTAATACCTCTTTCTTTTTCTTCAGGAGCATTATCAATTTGATCAAAAGATAGTGCAGTTGATAAACCTGCATCAGCTAATACTTTAGTGATTGCAGCAGTTAAAGTTGTTTTACCGTGATCTACGTGTCCAATAGTACCTATGTTAAGGTGTGGTTTTGAACGATCGAAAGTTGCCTTTGCCATGTTTAAATTTATTTAATCTTATTTATATTAATGTTCTATTTAATTTTTTACAAAAAAAAGAGCCAATGACGAGAATTGAACTCGTGACCTCTTCCTTACCAAGGAAACGCTCTACCCCTGAGCTACACCGGCTTTAAAGGTTGTAAGCTAAACAGAAACGTTTACTTAAAACTATATCAACAAAAGCTAATTTAGTTAGAGCGAGAGACCAGGTTCGAACTGGCGACATTCAGCTTGGAAGGCTGACGCTCTACCAACTGAGCTACTCTCGCATTTTTTAACTGCTTTACCAGTTAAAGGTTTCAATATTTTAAAGTTTGATCCACATCGCTATGCTTGGTGAACCCGAATTGGTAACCCAATCCTATTAATTTTAAACCTTAGTTTTTCAAAAGCGAGCTTTTGAAAACTTCTTATTTAAAATTAATTGTGGGGAGAGCAGGATTCGAACCTGCGAAGACGTAGTCAGCAGATTTACAGTCTGCCCTCGTTGGCCGCTTGAGTATCTCCCCATTTTTAAAGAACTTTTGCTAAAATTAACTTTCGCTTTTCTTAGACTTTTTTAGAGCCGATGGAGGGACTCGAACCCACGACCTGCTGATTACAAATCAGCTGCTCTAGCCAGCTGAGCTACATCGGCTTTTCTATAACTATTTTGTTATAAAAAAAGTCCGCTATTTCTAACGGACTGCAAATGTAAAGATTTATTTATTTATTCAAAACATTTTTTGAATAAAATTATCACATATATGTTCTTAATTTTTCTTTTCTACGTTTTAACTGTCTTTCAAGCGATGAAACAGCCATATCTACCCCCTCTTCAAATGTTTTACATTGTTTTTTCACAATAAAACTATCTCCAGGGACTTTTACTCTAGCCTCAAAAATTTTATTTTCTTTATCACTGGTGTTTTCAACTTTTAAATACACATCAGATTGTATGACTTTATCGTAAAACATATCTAATTTATCCATACGGTTTTGAATAAAGTCAATTAGCTTTTGATCTGCATTAAAATTTACAGCTTGTGTGTTTACCTTCATGTTCGTTCTTTTATAGGTTAGACAATACTACTTTTTGCTTCTAGGATGTGTATTTGAATACACTTTTTTTAATTCTGCTATACTGTTATGCGTATAGATTTGAGTTGCTGCTAGACTCGAATGTCCAAGAAGTTCTTTTACAGCATTTAAGTTTGCACCTTGATTAAGTAAGTGAGTAGCGAATGAGTGCCTCAATATGTGCGGACTTCTTTTTACTTTACTAGATACCTTACTAAAATAGTCATTTATAATTCTGTAGACAAGAGTTTCATAGATTTTTACTCCTTTTTTAGTTAAAAACAAATAAGAACCGTCAACAATAACTCCTAATTCATTTCTTTGATTTAAATAGACCTTTAATGTTTCTATAACTGATTCTAACATGGGAATTAGTCGTTCTTTATTTCGCTTACCTAAGACTTTTAAGGTTTTATTTGACAAATCAACATCAGATATTTTAAGCTGTACGAGTTCTATACGACGTATTCCTGTTGCATAAAACAATTCAATAATTAATCTATTTCGTAATCCTTCAAAATCGGTTACAGCATTTAGGTCATCTAACACTTGTTGCATTTCGATTTCTGAAAATGGCACTTGGATCTTCTTACTTACTCTTAGAGCCTTATGCTTATTCAAGGGATTCACCGTTATAGTGTTCGTTTTTAAAAGAAATTTATAATATGTATTTAGAGACGATGTTTTTCTGTTAATGCTTCGATTAGAGATACCGCTTTCAACTAAACTCACAATCCAATTTCTTATTTGCTGATAATTGACATCGTCCACAGCATCTACCTGAAACTCTAATTCAATAAATCTTCTGAATGCTTGCAAATCGATTAGGTAAGCTTTCAAAGTAAGCTTTGAATAGTTTTTCTCTAGCAATAGATAATCTGAAAATGCTTTGAATGACATGTTTTAAAATTTCCGAAGTAAAAAAAATACATATAATATTAAAAGTACGTCTTTTTGTTTACCTATTTGAGTATTGAGCAATAAAAATCCTGCTTAACTAAGCAGGATTTTTATTTTAAAAAAGCAATACCTACACTACTTCTTGATCTCTTAAACCTAGAACGTATTGTGCTTTTTGAATTTGCGTTCTACGTACCAAAGACCGTTTTATAAATTGTTTACGATCTTGCAATTGGTTTTTGACCGTTGTCTTTACAAACTTGCGTGTGTAACGCTTTAACGCTCTATCTATATTTTCTCCTGCTTTTATTGGACATTTAAAAATTAACTAGTCTCTAAACAACGAAGCTCTCTGACTTAAATCCTGAATTAATTTCTCATCTTCTTCACTTTCTAACAACACGTTATAATTCTTCCAGAATGCCTTATCATAAGGTTTCGGAGAAAAAATATCCATATCCCATTCACCATCCAATTTCATTTTTATAATTTCTTTATCTAATATAATTTCTGAAAACAGAATCTCTTGAACCGTATAATAAAAACGTTCTTCTTTATTATAACGCTCCTTTTCTTCATCACTTACTTTTTGATCTGTTTTGAGACCAACATTGACTAATTTTGGAGTTTCATAATAAATGTAATTAGGATACATCTTGTCTTGATATTCCAAATACGTCATGACTAACTTATGATTAACCTGTGTATCGAATAAGCGTTTACTTCTCACTTTTTGTGCTGGAGAAGCAGCGACCAATTCATACTCTATTTTTTTAATTGCATAATTATCATAATAGATGTACAACCAGCCTTTGGCTTCGTAGCCTGCATTAAAAATACCCTTAGTTTCTAAGTCAACGAATTTTGAACTTTCGGAAATTTCAATTTTATAGATTTTTCTACCGTTATCCACCAATACCGTATCTAAATTGAACTTGTGTTTTTCTAAAACGTCTTCACCAAAAAGTGCTTTAGCACCTGTTGAATTTCTTAGTAAGTTTAATTTACCTTGAAATATATTTTGAAGCCCGTTGACCCTAGTGTCATTCCATTTTATAGCTTTTTCTAATTGCATGGTTGATAATTGACTACGTTTTACATCTTTTACTTTTAACCTGCTTCGTTTAGCATTTTGATTATTATATGCCACATAATTAAAAATACTATCTACATCCCTTAGGTCATAACTCTTTCTAACTTGATCTACATTGATTTTTAAATAGTCACTGGAATTAGCTGAAAATCCAGAATCATAGACTGTTATAGCGCTTTCAATAAGCCATTTGAACTCGATTTTATTGCGTTCTTTATGACGTAAAAAGCCTTTTTGAATGTATGCCGAATCTGGCAAGTTAATAGCCAATTTCTCCATCGCCTTGAGTACAATATCGTTACCTGTTTTGGGACGTGTTTCTGCAATTAGAATAATCTCATCAAGTGATGCGACATCTTCTTCTAAGAATACATCGAAGCTATTATCAAACTCATCTACTGGGGTTTTATAACTCTTATATCCTATTGAAGATATTATTAAGGTGTCTTTTGCAAATTCTTGGGGAACTAGAAGTGCAAATCTACCGTCGGCATTACTAACTGTACCTATAGTTGTGTTTTGCACGTAAATACTAGCGCTCTCTATTGGTGTTTGCATTAAGAAATCAACAATTTTATTCTTGACTTCAGTTTGTGCGCTTACAGTGCATGCAAAAAGCAATACAAGTATCGCTAGACAATTTTTAATGTATTTATTTACCATACTAGATGTTCTTTAATTTATGAGGGAACAGTTTGGTTTTGTTTTTTCGAATAAAAAAATTATGTTGTTGGCTTGTAATCTTTATTATCTAATACCATTTTAGCGAAATTGAAAATAATTTTCGCTAAAAAAGCACTAATTAAATTATATTGCTGGCTTGTAATCTTTGTTATCTAATACCATTTTAGCGATAATCTCGCGCAAGATTTCAGATGTACCTCCTCCAATTGGTCCTAACCTGCTATCACGTGCCAATCTTGCCATAGGATATTCTTCCATATAACCGTAGCCTCCTAAAAATTGTAAACATTGATAAATTACTTCATCTGACATTTTTGTTGAACGCAGTTTAGAAATAGTCGCTTCTTTTACAACATATTCTCCTTTATTGAGTCGTTCTGCAATAGAATAATTAAACTCCTTGCATACTATCATATCAGCATAGCAATCTGCAAAGGTATGTCTTAGCGCTTGAAACCTATCAATCGTTTTACCGAAGGCTTGACGCTCACTCATATAATTTTGAGCATACTCTAAAGCGAACTCTGCACGAGCGTGTGCATTAATCCCCATGATTAAACGCTCGAGAGCGAAATGTTGCATAATGTATGGAAATCCTTTTCCTTCCTCTCCCATTAAGTTAGCTGCTGGAATAGTAACATTATCAAAAGCAATCTCACCAGTATCTGATGCTCTCCAACCTAATTTATCAAGTTTAGTAGCTGAAATCCCTGATGTTTCACGATCCATTACAAATATACTAATACCTTTATTACCAAGCTCAGGATTGGTTTTAGCACACACTACCAAATAATCACTGTAGACTCCGTTTGTAATAAAGGTTTTAGACCCGTTAATTACGTAGGTATCCCCTTTTTTTACTGCAGTCGTTCTCATTCCTGCAACATCAGAACCACCAAAGGGCTCTGTAATACAAAGACATCCTATTTTTTCTCCAGTAATACTTGGTGCTAAATATTTTTGTTTGATAGCTTCATCCCCCTCTTTATTAAGATGTGTCATTGCAAGATAGGCATGCGCCCAAATTGCTGCTGCGAATCCACCTGAATTCACTTTCTGTAACTCCTCCAAGAAGATCACTGTATAAAACAGATCAAGATTCATACCCCCATACTCCTCAGGATATGCTATCCCGAAGAAACCCATTTCTCCAAATTTCTCCCATATAAAACGCTCAATGTGTCCCGTTTTCTCCCATTTTTCAATGTGAGGAACGACTTCTTTTTGTAAAAAATCTTTTAAACTCTGTCTGAATAATTCGTGTTCTTCAGTGAAGTATCTCGTGCTCATAAATTAGTCTTTTTTTTTTAAAATCTCGAACTCCTTTATATTTTATCAATTTGCTAAATAATAGGCCGAAAATAAATCATTTTCGTAATGTTATTAGCGTTAAACTAAGTTCGTTTAGTCAATTGTCAAATATAACCTAATTATCTCACTTTTTTTGATAGGAAAATCCTTAACTTTTGTTAATTCATCTAACGACTTAAACCCCTCTCTAAGTGTTCTTTCCTCTATGATATTATAAGCAATCTCATAATCGATATATTTTATGGTGACCAATTGATCAAGACTCGCCTTATTTATATTGATTTTAATAATAGGTTTTGCTGTTTTAACTGTAAACTCCTTTAACGCGCTTTCGATTACTTCTGGAGACAAACCATACACTTCTTGAAGTTGGACGTCTGCTACGAAATCTCCGTGTTTGGTTCTATATGATACAATACGCTCAGATAATTTCTCTCCTATACCGTAAATCCTTTTGAGTTGGGCAGCACTAGCAGTGTTTAAATCTTTCTTTTGAGCAAAAGTTTTTGGCTTAGAATTATTTGAATAGCGATATGAATAATTCGATTTTGGTTTCGGATTTGTGACCCAATCTGGGAATTTAAAATAAGGCGATATTTCAGATAAAAGAGAATCTGATACTTTAGTTACCTTTTGAAAGTCCTTAGCACTATTCACCCATTTATTGGTTTCTCTAAAAGCATGGAGCCTATCAATTTCTTCATTTGACATCCCAATAGAATACCCTTTGAAATCTGTAATATAATTTGGATTAAAAGGATATATAACAGGTTTTGAAGCTTCTAACTTCTTTAAGCGTAAAGAATCGATTTCTGCTTGAAATTTAAAAACGTCTTGTGTGTTTGTATCAAAATCTTCAGAATAAAAATCAAAAAAATAATACACGCATTGCACTATAAGTATAATGAGTAACAATAAAAAAACCCCACTTCTCTGTTTTCTTGTAAACGAGAAGTGGGACTTAAAATTCATTTATTTAATACTTATGACTTATTAGCTTTAATTGCTGCCATATACCTATTAAGCTCTTCTTTGACTTTAGGCGCTAATAGGATTAGACCAACCATATTGGGAACCATCATAGCAAATACCATCGCATCTGAGAATCCGATAACAGAATCTAAACTTGCTGCTGCACCAATTACTACGAATATACAGAAAATCACTTTGTACGTATATTCTGTTTTCTTAGATCTTCCGAACAGATACGTCCATCCTTGAAAACCGTAATACGACCACGAAATCATAGAACTAAATGCAAATAAAACTACGGCAACTGTTAGAACGTATGGGAACCAACTTATAACACTCCCAAAAGCTCCTGAAGTCATTAAAATTGCTTCTGCATCATTTGCAGGACCATCCCCTGATAACGAACCTGTAATAATTAAGACTAAAGCGGTCATTGTACAAACGACAACTGTATCAATAAATGGTTCTAACAATGCCACCATTCCTTCACTTGCTGCGTATTTTGTTTTTACTGCAGAGTGCGCAATAGAAGCAGAACCTATACCTGCTTCATTTGAAAACGCTGCTCGTCTAAATCCTTGAATTAAAACTCCAACTGCACCACCTGCAATTCCTTCTGGACTAAAGGCACCGTTCCAAATTGCTGCAAATGCATCATCAATTAAATCAAATTTAGCAAAAATCACAAACAAAGAGGCTGCTACATATATGACCACCATAAATGGTACAATCTTATCGGTTACTTTCGCTATTTTTTTAATACCTCCAATAATTACAATACCTACTAGTATTGCCATTACTAAACCAAAGGCCCAACCATAACCATCTAGAAAAGATTGCTCTCCTCCGGTAATGTTTTGGACTAATTGAAATGCTTGATTAACTTGAAACATATTTCCACCTCCAAATGAACCACCAATCACAAAAATGGCGAATAATACTGCTAAAACTTTTCCTAAACCTCCAAGTCCTTTTTCTTTAAGTCCCTTGGTAAGGTAATACATAGGCCCACCATAAACGGTTCCATCTTCTGCTATATCTCTATATTTTACACCAAGTGTACATTCTACAAATTTAGATGCCATACCAAGAAATCCTGCTATAATCATCCAAAACGTTGCTCCTGCACCACCAATAGAGACTGCAATTGCAACTCCTGCGATATTACCCAAACCTACAGTTGCAGATAATGCAGCTGTTAATGCTTGAAAATGGGATACTTCACCTTCGTGACCTTCAATAGCTATTGTTTCTATGGCATCGCCTCCTGGTGTTGAATCTCCTGCCCCTATTAAAGATTCGTGATGATCTAATTCATCATATTTACCTCTTACAATATTTACAGAGGTAAAAAAGCCTCTAAAATTGATGAAATTAAAATAAATGGTAAAATAGATGGCTCCAATCATTAATGGAAATAAAACCCAATAGACACTTATGGTATCTGTAAAGGGTATTTGATAGAATATTAATTCTACAAACCAGCCTGTAGCATCACCAAACTTTTCATCGATAATTTCATCGATACCTCTTTCAGAGTCTTGAGCAAAGGTTAATATGGGTAATGCGAGAGCAAAAAATGAAAGAAGAAATTTCTTCATACCTGAATAGTTTAAGTTAGTTAGTTAGTTAATAAGTTGACAAGATGCTAAAAAAATTCGACTTCTTAAAGCATCGGTGGTTAAAATGAAATCTCATTTAATCGATATCGTAAAGAGAATTAAGCTTCTGAATTTGCTCTGGCCTACCCAAAACAATTAGTTTAGATTTAGGTGTAAATTCTAAATCAGCTTCAGGGTTGACAATGTATTCGCCCTTATCATCCTTATAGCCAATGATATTACATCCTGTTTTTTTTCGAAGATCTAAGTCTCTAATTGTTTTTATGCTTGAAGACGTATGTAATTTCTCAATAGGGATTTCTTCAATATTAATGTTCGATTTACCAACAATAGAAAGGTTATCAATAAATTCAATTAAATCTGGAACCACAACCAATGATGCCATATGATCACCACCAATTCTATCTGGCAAGATAACACTGTTAGCACCTGCTAATTTTAATTTCTTGTAAGACGTTTCTTGAGAGGCACGACTTATAATATTCAATTCACTATTTATCTGTCTTGCAGAAAGCACCACAAACAAATTATCTGCATCATTTGGCAGCGCAGAAATAAGCGTACTCGCACGTTCTATACCTGCTTGTTGTAGAATGTCGTCTTCATTTGCATTTCCTAAAACAAAAGGAACCATCTCACTTTGAAATTTCTCCATGCGCTCTTTGTCTTTCTCTATCACAACAAAAGATTTATTATAAGCTAATAATTTCCCTGCAGCCTGTTTTCCATTTCTTCCGTAGCCACAAATAATAATATGATCTTTAAAACCGTCAATTTTCTTTTGCATCTTTCTTTGTTTTAGTTCTTCAAAATTGTTTTTACTTAGAATGTATTCCGTAATGACTGTAATGGCATAACCGAGAATTATTACACTTGTCAAAATTAAGAATATCGTAAATATTTTAGCATTATCATCTAATGGCTGTACTTCCCCAAATCCTACTGTGGTAATTGTAATCACAGTCATGTAGACCGAATCCACCCACGAATAATTCGACATGATTTTAAAACCTAAAACACCAATAAAAAGCAAGAATACCAAAAGGAAAACTGCGGTATATATCTTTTTTCTAAAAAATCTAACTAATGGATTCATGGATTCATGGATTATAAATCAAATACAGATGAGCGTTTGGTGTAAATAATATCTTTAATTCTAATCCAAAATGCGAAAAACAAATACAAAGCAAACCCAAAACCTAAGGTTACAAAAGTAAGATACATGAATGAGGTACGCACCACTTTTGCCCTAATCCCAAACCGTTCTGCAATACGCTGGCAAACGTAGTAACCACGTTTTTGAAAATAGTAAAGTATTTGATAAAAAAAGTTCATATTGCAAGGTAAAATTTATTTAGTTAACAAGGCATTTCCAACCGCACATTGCAAACATTTATTTTTGTCGCAATATTCAGTTTTTAATTGGATGAAAGCTTGAGACTCCAAAGCAGATTTTGGTTTATGCTTCAACTGACTAAAACCATCTACAATAGAATTTTTCTCTGGTGCTATTGCATTTATAATCTCTAATATGGTTTCATCAATGGCTTCACCATTTTGTTTCGCGTAGCAGAATTTTATAGGTAAAATAGTATTTATTAATAATAAGTCCACAAATGCCTTTGTTATTTTTTTGTTACTCTGTTTAGACTCTTTATCAAAAGTATAGTGCGTTTTCCAAAATGGAGATGTGCTCACTTCAAAAAGTGCATAAATCTCTTTTAGATTTTCTGCGGAAATCACCTTTGAAAACAACTGTTGCTCCTTATAGTAAACATTAGCTAATTGAGATAAGCGTATCGTAGGAAAATTAGGTGGTCGCAATCTAAAAAACCGCACATTGATGACGCCTTGTTTCTCCAACTTGAACTTTTGTTTTAGAAACTTGTATTCTTTCTTAAGGATCTCGTAATAAGTTGTATAACTCTCCTTGTCCAATAATCCAGCCTGACCAAAAAGTAACGCTTCCAATTGTTCACGTTTAGAACTCGTTTTTCTCACTACTGAGAACTCCATAGAATTTGCAATACTTGAAAAAGCTGTCCCATTGACTTTAAGTCCGAAGTTTTTTGCTAGCAATTTAAATAACACTGCTTCCCAATCGTTTTTAGAGGATTTCAATAAGTTATCAATGGTTTTTGATTTTCGTTCCAATCTTTCAAAGAATAAACGTTCTTGCCAATTTTTGAGCGTAAATTCATCTACTTCGGGGAAATCCTGTTCGCAATTAATCCATTTGTTTTTAGAAGAGAATAATTTATGGTAGTTATCTAATAAAGAAGCATCAACAAATTGCTTGAGCTCTAAGGTTGGGATTGTAGAATTATCACTTCTAAAGATTTCTGTATCGTGTTCATAAACCACATGCAATATCACATTATCATATGCAGGATCTTGCTCATGACCATGCACAAACCAATCACTAGATTTGATATGGATTTCAATATTCCCCGCCCAAAGCTGATCTTGAATTCTAATTTGACCATTAAAAAAATCTGGACCAGAATCCTGGTTGTGCTGTCCTACGTTTACAATTTCAAGACGCTCATGATGTGTTGTTTTTAAATTTAAAACATCGAGCTTTTTATGTAACCATAAATAATGTATGAAATCTTCTTGCATTTTTAAATGTAGTAATTCTCATTTTTAAAATTGAAATTTATTTCGTTATTTTAATACTGAGCATTACAGATATGACCACAGCACAACAATTAGCAAAACATTTTAGAGGTGTTTATTTAGGAGGTAATTGGACAGCTTCTAACCTTAAAGATCAATTGGTAGATGTTAGTTTAGAAGAGGCCAAAACCAAAATTCATAACCTAAACACCATATTGGCGTTGACCTTTCATATTGGATACTATATTACAGGTGTGTAAGAAGTTTTTAATGATAGACCATTGCTTATCAAAGATAAATTTAGTTATGATTATCCAAATATCACTGCCGAAAGCGAATGGAAACAATTCATAGAAACCCATTTATTAAATGCTGAAACATTAGCAAAACATATAGAATTGCTGACTGAAGAAAAACTTCAAGAAAACTTCTCAGATGTTAAATACGGAAATTACCTGAGTAATATTAACGGAATCATTGAACACACCCATTATCACTTGGGATAGATTGCTTTGATTAAAAAGGTTATAAGAACTAAATAATTGAGCTATGTATAAAACTGTGTTTATTATATTTAAAAAGTAAAAACCAACCTACCTTCTAGATATAAATTCATCAATCCCTAGCGATTATAGGCTAATCAAGATTTCAAACAAAGTCGACCTATTTTAGAGTTTTAACATTTCATATAAATAAATAATTTATAGTTTTTTTATCTTTAAGAACTTAATGCTTAAGGTTAAGCATTATTAAATCAATCAAACACTACATATGAAGATCAAAACACGAAACGCCATCAACTTCTTAACTATGGCTTTTGTTTTGTGTGCTTTTTTAGCACCTCAAAACATGCAAGCTCAAAAAAAGAAAAAAAGAAAAAGAGATAAAACTGAAACTCCTGTTGCAAAATCACCTGAAAAATCTAAAGACAAAACCATAAAAGAGCTCACAAAAAAAAGCAAAAAAATAGAAGGTCTTTTTACAATGTATCAAGATACTATAATGGGTTCTTTACACATGATTGTTAAAGAAGACCAAATAGGTAAAGAATATATATACTTCAGTCAAATCGCTAACGGAAGTACAGATGCAAGATTGTTTAGAGGGCGTTATAACGGTTCAAAAATTTTTAAAGTAAATAAGCATTTTAACAAACTTGAATTTGTGACACAGAATACATCATTCTATTTTGATCCAGATAATGCGGTCTCTAAATCTAAAGATGCCAACGTAAGTAGTGGTAATATGGCAAGTATTACAGTAGAAGCTTTTAATAAAGAGACCGGGGAGTACTTAATAAAAGCGGATAATATTTTTCTTAAAGAAACCCTTCAACAACTAAAACCATCAAAATTTCCTGGCAGCTCTCCTTTTGCGTTTTCTCTAGGTAATTTAGATAAGAACAAAACTAAAGTTGTAGCCATTAATAACTATGAAGACAATACCAATTTAGAGATTGAATATGTCTATTCAAAACCATCGGTTTTAAATAGCGGTTCTAATTCTGTTACGGATGCTAGAAATGTAAGCGTTAATGTATTTTACAGCTTTATTTCTATTCCAGATAATGATTATGAAATTAGATTGGACGACCCAAGAGTTGGTTATTTCACTACAGAAGTAGATAATCAAACAGCTACTAATTCTGTTCCTTACAGAGATTTAGTTCATAGATGGAATTTACAGAAAAAAGACCCAAATGCGGCCTTATCAGAGCCTGTAAAACCAATTACATGGTGGATGGAAAATTCTACTCCAGTAGAATGGAGAGAAACCATTACGCAAGGTGTTCTAGAATGGAACAAAGCTTTTGAAAAAGCGGGCTTTAAAAATGCAATGGTCGTAAAAATGCAACCAGAAGATGCGACTTGGGACGCAGGTGATATTAATTATAATGTATTACGATGGACATCTTCACCTAACCCTCCATTTGGAGGCTATGGACCAAGTTTTGTAAATCCTAAATCAGGAGAAATTATGGGTGCAGATATTATGTTAGAGTACGTTCACTTTACAAACAGAGTGATGTATGATAAACTATTTGATTTGTCTGCCAAAGCAGAAGCGTTCAACCCTTCAAAATATCTTAAAGAGAATAAGATGTATTGTTCTATGGGACATTTAATGCATGAGAATACGATGTTTGGACAAGCTGTTCTAAAAGTCGCGGGAGCAAATGATATAGATATGGAGCGCATGAAGAAAGAGTCTATGATTGCTTTGATTATGCATGAGGTTGGTCATACACTTGGACTTAACCACAACATGAAAGCCAGTCAATTATTTTCTCCAGAGCAATTAGCTGATGCTGATTTCATAAAAGGAAAATGTTTAACAGGCTCTGTCATGGACTATGCAGGTATTAACCTCACTAATGACAGAAGCTTACAAGGTCAATTCTATGACACTGCTGTTGGGCCCTACGATATTTGGGCTATACAATTTGGATATACACCTTTTACATCTGAAGGTGAAAAAGTTGCACTTTTAAATCAATCTACAAAACCCGAATTAATTTTTGGAAATGATGCAGATGATATGCGAGCTCCTGGTAAAGCGATTGACCCAAGAGTCATGATAGGCGATTTATCAAACGATCAAATTGGATATTCTGTAAATCGTATTGAATTAGTTAATTCTATGATGAAAGATGTGAAAACAAAATTCGGAAAAAGTGGTGAATCTTTTCAAGAAATGCGACGTGCCTATTATATTCTAAGCAGACAACGTGCAACTGCAGCCAATGTGATTTCTAGGTTTATTGGTGGTATTTATGTAGATCGTGCTATGATAGGACAGGAAGGCGCTACACAACCTTACACTCCAGTATCTTTAGTAGATCAAAAACGTGCTATGGATGCCCTTAAAAAATATGTATTCGCGCCTAGTGCATTCTCTGCTCCAAACGAACTTTATAATTATTTAGCGCTGCAACGCAGAGGTTACAACTTTTTTAGTGGTACAGAAGACCCGAAAATTCATACACAAGTATTAAACTATCAACTAAATGTATTAGCACATATTTTGCATCCAAATACGTTACAACGAATTACAGATAGTGAACTTTATGGTAATGACTATAAATTATCTATGTATATGACTGACCTAAATAGTGCAATTTTTAAGGCCGATATCTACGGAACTGTAAATTCTTTCAGACAAAATTTGCAGTTGGAATACACCAATTTACTTATTGGAGCTTTAACAGGTAAACAAAGTAGTCAATACACAAATAATGCGAAGTCTATGGCATTGTATTGTTTAAAAAACATTAGAACTATGGCAGCACCTTCAGGTGATGTTTCGTCTAGAGCTCATAAGCAACATTTAAGAACGCTTATTGATAATGCTCTAAAAGAGATTAAATAAAACAGGTTCTTTATTTTTAAGAAAAGCTACGTCATTTTTATATGAAGTGGCTTTTTTGTTTATTATCAAGTATACATACAACACTATTAGTAATGGGCTTCTCTAAAGATTTAGTTCACTATTTTTTAACATCTATAAATTAAAATATACGTAGTACTACGTATTGACTTCATCAATTATTTAACTAAGTTTTGTTTACTAATTAAAACACAATTAAATTTAAACAATTTACTTATGAAAAAATACCGCTATAAACAGCATTTGAAATTTGGCATATTTCTATTTGGGATATCTGTTTGTATGTATTCTTGTCAAAAAGATGATAACACAAATGGTCCTCAAGAAAAATCTAGACGTAAAGCACCTAAAAGTCTTAAATCAAGGTTCATATCTATTGATTCCCTATTTAATGAAAATAAGGCAATCAAATGGCAACTATCAAAAATAGGCATGAACCTAAATGATTAAAGCAATAGACTTAATTCAAATATGGGTTTTAGCATAGATACATCATTGGTTCTTAAGATAGAAACAAATAGCTATAATAGTTACTCTTTTCAAACAGAAAGAGATACAGAAACACCAAATTATTTAGAAAATCATGTATTTTATTAGTGGTAATTATGTACAACATCTAATAAATTATCCAATTCTAGAAGAAGGAGTTTATGATATCGTCAATGCTCAAATATAAATCATACATGATGACTCCATATTATTTATGAGAGAAAGCTGCGCTACTTTAATGGAGTTTGAGGAATCTGTTTGTACACAACATGTTTGTGGCGACCCTTCTGGAGCGCAACATACATTTGACCAAGGCGATGAATTTCTATATTGGGGAGAAAATTTATCTGCGACAAAAACTTGTACGGAAGCTGGGTGGGTAGAAAATGAAATTTGCACAGACACGAGTGGTGCTGGAAGTGGCAATGGCTCAAGCGGTAATGGTGGAAGCTCAAATGGAGGAAACAATACTAATTCACAAGACCCTGTTGTTGTTATACCTACAGTTAGCAAAATTATTAGTCACAAATCTAATTGCAACCCTCTAAATAAATTAAGTCAGTCTGATGAACTGAGTGCTGATATCAATCCACTTGTACAAGAATTGAGGACAAAAGTAAGCGAAGATAAAGAGTACTCAGTAAATTTCAAAAAAGACATTAGTTTTGGAGAGGAGCGTAGTTTTTCTAATCCTGATGGCATTATTGAAGGTGAAAGTAAAACTGTTTCGACAGTTTATTGGGGAATACAACAATTTGGAGTTATTCATACTCATCCTGAGGGAACAATCTATATGTTTTCATGGAGAGATGTAGAATGACTAAGGTTAGTTTACAATAATTTAAATGACGATTTCATAAAAGAGGATGTATTTATCATGATAGTTAATGGTGATAACACAGTATATGCAATGAAAATAAATGATATTGATGCGTTAAATACTAAATTGAATAAGGAATTCGAAACCGTAAAAGGCAAAACTACCGAGATTGAGGACAATAAATTAAATGCATGGTTAAGCAAAAATACAGGGAAGGTAATGATGATGAAACTGTATTCCTTAAAAAATTTCAGACTTATGGTGTCTCGTTATATAAAACTAATGACGAACATTTAAACAGTTGGAGTAGATTAGAATTTAGTAGTACTACATTAAACAATACAAATGCAGTACCAACATCTTGTAACTAAAAATAAAATAAAGAAATGAAAAAATTATTAATAATATCAATATTCACCATAGGATTCGCTTGTAAAGCTCAAAGCCCAATATTTCCATTAGAGGATTGGGACGAAGAACAATCCAATGCCTATTATAAAGATTTAGATAATGAATTAGACACCTTTGAGGGCACTTGGCTTTATACTAATGGCAATACATCTTGGAAAATAATTTTAAAAAAAGAAATAACATTTTTTAATGATAAGTATTACGAAGACCTTATAGTTGGCGAATATTGATACATAGCTAACGGATTCCAAGTTATTAACACCTTATCAAATATAGAAACTGTAAATGGATATCTTCATGAGATAACAGGAAATTCAATTTATAAAGATTGTGATTATTTACCACCAAGTGACTGCATTCCTGGTGAGAATAGATTATTTGTTTCTTTATCAGATCCATTAACCGGTCACGCTGCAACGGTAATTTTCAGTAAACGAATGGTTGATGGCCAAGAAGCTATACTTGCTTATATGATTTATGAACAATTAAGCAGTTATAATGGTTTATCACAGCCAAAACCAGAACCTACAATGCCTTGGCAACAAGAATACGTTTTGATTAAACAATAAAATTTTTAAAAAGAAAATTTTAAGCTAATATTTACTTCAAAAAAAACGTCTCCATTTAGAGAGTCGTTTAATATATAAAAAAAAAGAAGAGAACTACATCCCAACTAATTTCATAGCTTTATTTAGTAATTTAGGATTTTTTGTTATAAAATCAATCGCAGCTGCAGACAAATCTTTATCAACTAAAATTGATTTCATAAGCCCAGAATTAGAACCTTTGTTCTCTGTTGCCATATTAGCTAAGGATTTTGCTGTTTCTGGATTAGACTTTAAATAATCTATTGTTTCTTTTTGTAATCCCTCATCCTTCATCAAAGCTTCTTTAACTTGATCATCTATGTTTGGTTTTTCTTTTGATACTGATTCTAAAGCATCTTTTTTCAAATCCTTAGATGAAGGTACTTTTTGTGCTGATACTGTCGCAGTAAAAGCGAACAGAAATGTAAAAAATAGTAATTTGTTCATAGTATATGGTTTTTATTAATTAATAAAATTACAAATGCAGAGTTTAGCTCAGTTTCCTTATTCGGAATCCATTTTACTGAAAACAAAATAGTTAACCTTTTAGCGCATTACTAACGTGTATATAATTTAAGAACTGGATTAGATTCATTTTTGAAATAAATGACTTGGTTTATGCTCCTTAGGATTCTTAATCACTTAACAAACCATATGCCAAACGTTAAACGAACCTCCATCAAAAAAACTCCCGATACTGCAACACTCTAAAATCAAACGTGTTAAAATCTGGGTCACTTGCTTTAAGCTGCTTGTATAACGGATTTCTACTAATGGAGATATTTGCTGCGCCTGATGAAGAGATTAGTGAGATCGTTTTAATAGTTCTTTTGTCATTTCGAAATGAGTGCAACGATTGAGATATCTCATTATTTTGATCTGCTATATTTAGAGATTCTTCGCCATGCTCTGAATGAAAGTTTAGTTCAAACACATGAACTCTTGGTGTGTCTTTAGACACTAATTGCAGTTTTAGATTGTAATCTCTTAAGTGTTTTCTAAAAAAGTATTCTGGTCCGTTTTTGCTATTACCTCCAATGAATAAAAGCGTATCTATTTTTGGGCATTGTTTTAAATAACCAATCACATCTCTTAATTTGACGTTCGTCATCCCAAGATCTGAAGCATCAATTTTAGTACGCTCTGCACTTTCTACAATATCACAAACACCTATATTATGTTTTATTAAATAGATTTTTCGTTGATCTATGGCTTCTTGAGAGTTATCAAAACATAATCCTAGATTATGGATTTCATCTATGAACAACCACAGTGAATTGTAGTAACTACCATAGCAAAAATTGACATCTTTTTCTAGTAAGTTTCCTGTTGTAAATCTTGGTGGTGGCAAGGTGCCAACGATGAGTTTTGTGGTATCTTTTTTAATGAAAGGTTGGTATGGATGTTTGTGTTGAAACATGTATTCTTTAAACTGTTACATTTTTTTGTACTTGTCATTCCTGCGCAGGCAGGAATCCACTAAAGTTTTGATATTATAATTATTATAGATTCCTGCGTTCGCAGGAATGACAGTTAATTATACATTTTCCAGTCTTTTGATAAATCTTCCCAATCAGGATTATCTTCTTCTATCAAATTGATTTTCCATTGACGCTTCCACTTCTTCAAGTTCTTTTCTCTTTTAATGGCATCATTTACATATTGAAACGATTCAAAATACATAAGCTTATCAATATTATATTTACTCGTAAACCCTTCTACTAATTTGTTTTTATGCTCAAACATTCTTCTTTCTAAATCATTTGAGACACCAATGTATAATGTTCCATTTGTTTTACTGGCTAATATGTAAAGATAATATTGATGTGAGTTTTTATACATATTGTGGATTCCTGAACAGATAGAAACCTTGTTTTAGTTATGACGAGTTAAACAAAATGGATTCCTGCCTTCCCAGGAATGACAAGCTTGAAAAAATAATAGATATTACCTCGTAAACACCAATTCATTATCACTAGACAACTCTTCAGTGTAACGATAGTTCTCTTGACTAAACCCCTTAACATCTTCTATGCTTTTTGCATTGGTATCAATCACATACCTCGCTATTAAACCTCTCGCCAATTTTGAGAAAATAGCAATAGTTTTATACTTCCCATCTTTTAATTCTTGAAACTTAATATGGATTACTGGCACTTTTAAAGCTTTGGTATCTATAGCCTTGAAATACTCTTGACTCGCCAAATTTAAAAACAACTCATCATCTTCTAACTCATCGTTTAAAGCTTGTGTGACTTGTTGTCTCCAGAACTCATATAGGTTTTTATTTTTACCAACTTGAAATTTTGTACCCATTTCTAATCGGTAAGGTTGAATGAGATCAAGAGGTTTTAAAATCCCGTAGAGTCCAGAAATGATTCGCACAGTATCTTGAACTTTATCTAAATTTTTAGTGTCGATAGTATAAGCATCTAATCCACGATACACATCGCCACTAAAGGCATACATAGCTGGTCTCGCATTGTCTTTTGTAAAAGGCAATGTCCAGTCTTGATTACGGTCGTAATTGAGTTGCGCTAAATTATCTGAAATCTTCATGAGCTTAGATAATTGTTTTGGCGACTCTTTTCTCAATAATTTATTAATGCGCAGCGATTCGTTTAAAAAGCAAGACTCTGTTGTTTTTGTAGTTGGTAATTTACTATCGTAGTCTAATGACTTTGCAGGTGATAATACGAGTTTCATATGTATTGCCCACGAAAGTGGGTAGCTTATTAATGGTTAAACACAGTCTTAAATGTAAAGTTACAATAGAATAATAGATTGGTCAACTTTTAGGTTTTGAAAATAGTTATAGAGTGATAACCATAATTTATAAATACAGACTGGACTTGCGTTAGCGATTGAACGGCATGCTTGAGCTCTCCCGATTTTTATCGAGAAGCGAGTAGTGAAATATTTATATTCACGAATTCAAATTAAAATAATAACACATGAGTAAAGCGCGACGTTTTGTGATCCTGGAAGGTTTCATTTAACCTTGTAGGCATGAGCAAAAGGTAACGCCCTAAATAAAATAGTGGTTTGTGTTTCTTCGACTATGAGATTCCTGCCTTTACAGTAATTTTACTGCATGTGAGTCGCATAATGTCTCCATTTATCAATACACTCTTGCATATCTGCCGGAACTGGAGAATCAAAACTCATATACTCTCCCGATGTTGGATGCACAAATCCTAACGTTTTAGCATGCAGTGCTTGCCTTGGTAAAATCTTGAAACAGTTATCTACAAACTGCTTATATTTTGTGAATGTGGTCCCTTTTAATATGCGCTCGCCTCCATAACGTTCGTCATTGAAAAGGGTGTGACCAATATATTTCATGTGCACACGAATTTGGTGTGTGCGACCGGTTTCTAATTTACAAGTCACCAAAGTAACGTAACCTAAACGCTCTATCACTTTGTAATGTGTGACTGCTGCTTTTCCTTTCTCGTCGGCATCTTCACCATAAAAAACGGTGTTCTGCAATCTATTTTTTGGATGACGACCAATATGACCTTCTATTCGGCCTTCATCATCCTCCATATTCCCCCAAACAATCGCTACATATTCTCGCTCACTAGTTTTATTAAAAAACTGTTTTGCAAGATGCGTCATCGCATGTTCAGTTTTGGCAACCACCAATAATCCAGACGTATCTTTATCAATACGATGCACTAATCCTGGACGTTCACTAGAATTATTAGGTAAATTATCAAAGTGAAAAATCAAAGCATTAATTAAAGTACCCGAGTAATTTCCATGTCCTGGATGCACTACCATTCCTGGTGGTTTATTGAGTACTAAAAGTTCATCATCTTCATAAACAATATCTAACGGAATATCCTCAGGCGTCAATAAATTCTCAAACGGTGGATGCTCAAAAAGCACACGAATTTCGTCAAAAGGCTTGACCTTATAATTTTGTTTTACTGCGATGTCATTAACATAAATACTACCACCTTTTGCTGCTGCCTGAATTTTATTTCGGGTTGCATTTTCGATGCGATTCATCAAATACTTGTCTATGCGAAGTGGTGCTTGACCTTTATCCGCTTTAAAGTAATGATGCTCATATAAATCGTCATCATTTTTTTCTGTTACTGTATATTCAGTCATTTTAGTTTGATCCTCGTTTTCCGTTGCCTAAAACAACATCAATTTTTGAAGTTAGCGGAAGCATATCTCCTGCTTTTACTGTTTTTCCTTTATAATGAATCGCTATCACTTCTTCTAAACCTATATCATCAATATAAGTAACCTTTCCCACTTCAAAACCTAAGGTTTCTAATGTTGGTTTTGCTTGACGAAATGTGCGACGTACAATATTTGGAACTGATACTTTACGGTATCCTGACGGATTTAAAGTTAAGTATATTTTTCTATTTTCTTTAACCTGAGAACCTGCTGTTGGATATTGCTCAATCACAGAAAACTTAGGGTATTTAGGATTATAATTGGCGGAGTCTTGAATTTCCATCACCAAATCATTATCATTTAATTCAATTTCTACAGTCGCTAAGGATTTCCCCTTTAGCTCAGGTACTTTTATAAATTCTCCATGATTAGTAGTACTCTTTAAAAATTGCATAACTAATATTACAATAATTATTAAAGCTATTACTGCTAATCCTAATTGTTTAAAAAATGTTTTACTCGTGAGAAATTTTATGAAACTCATGTCATATTTTATTGTGTGGCAAATATATAAAAACGAAAGGATTTTTATTATGAACTCAACTTGACTTTTTATGATTAACCAAAAATGTAGCCAAACTCCCTGAGATGAGATTGTTTTTAAAAGTCAGAGCATCGCTCTAAACTATAAAATAAGCGAAATATGCGCGAGTTTTGACCATTTTTCAGGAAATAGATAAAGTCGAGTTGAGTTCTATAGTTTATTTGGTATTTTAGCTTAACGGAAAATAGTTTGCTTTTATTGCTATTTTCATATCAGATTCTAATGATAAATCTGTTTTCTTCGAAAATAGATACTGAAATGAATCCATCACAAATGTTGAACTAAAAAGAGATTCCCGTTTTAGCGGAACATATTATGAAAAAAAATATTGCCATCATCATGGGTGGATATTCTAGCGAATATGAAATCTCCCTTAAAAGCGGACAAGTCGTTTACGAAACACTTAACACATCAAAATATAATGCATATCGCATTCATATTTTTAAAGACAAGTGGGTATTTGTTAATGACATGAATGAGGAGTTCCCTATAGACAAGAATGACTTTTCTGCACGCGTCAACGAAACTCGAATTAATTTTGATTGCGTTTTTAATGCGATTCACGGTTCCCCAGGTGAAGATGGTATAATGCAAGGTTATTTCGAGTTATTGAATATACCGCATACGAGCTGTAACATGTATCAAGCAGCACTAACCTTTAATAAAAGAGATTGTTTAAGTGCGCTAAAACCTTACGGAATTAAAACTGCTGAGTCGTTCTTTGTTAATCTAGGAGATGCCATTGACGAAGATGTTATTGTAAATAAAGTAGGCTTACCGTGTTTTGTTAAAGCAAATCGCGCTGGAAGTAGTTTTGGGATTAGCAAAGTATATAAAAAAGAGGATTTACAACGGGCTCTTGAGGTCGCTTTTAAAGAAGACGATGAAGTCATTATAGAATCTTTTTTAGACGGTATTGAAATATCTGTAGGCGTTATTAACTATAAAGGCGACACTATTGTTTTACCGCTTACTGAAATCGTCTCAGAAAATGATTTCTTTGATTATGAAGCAAAATACCTTGGGAAATCTCAAGAGATTACACCTGCAAGAATTGACGAAAATAAAGCGGAACTTGTAAGAACACTCGCAAAAAAAGTGTACCATATTTTAAAACTAAAAGGGTTTAGCCGAAGTGAATACATCTTTAAAAATGGAGAACCTCATCTATTAGAAGTGAACACGGTTCCTGGATTAACTGCTGCAAGTATTTTACCTCAGCAAGCTGCGAAAGCAGGAATTAGTGTGAGTGAGTTGTTTGAAAATGCGATTGAATCCTCACTCAATAAATAATAATTATCTTTAATATCAGAATTCATAATATGAAACGAGCAATATTCCCGGGATCATTTGACCCACTAACCTTAGGGCACTACGATATTATTAAACGAGGTATTAAACTTTTTGATGAAGTTGTCATTGCTATTGGTATTAATGCCGAAAAAAAGTACATGTTCTCCTTAGAGCAGCGACAACGCTATATAGAAGACGCTTTTAAAGACGAGCCAAAAGTGAAAGTTGTGACTTATAGAGGCTTAACGATTGATTTTTGCAAAAAAATAGATGCTCAATTTATTCTCAGAGGTTTAAGAAATCCAGCTGATTTTGAATTTGAAAAAGCCATAGCACATACCAACAGGAAATTATCAAAAATTGAAACTGTTTTTTTACTAACAGCTGCGAGAACCTCATACATTTCGTCATCTATTGTTAGAGATGTAATTAGAAACAATGGTGATTACACAGTTTTGGTCCCAGATAGTGTTCGTGTTAAGTAGAACCATAAGGCGCTATACGCCATATTTCACTTTTGTAAACTCACGGTTCTTATAGTAATATCTTCGGAAATTCTAAAACTAGAAGACCTCAACATTTAAAAAAATAAAAAGCTTCACGTCAAGACACAAAAAAAGCATCAAGTCTAAATTACCCTTTCGGACAACAAAATGATCTGACGCTTTTTTATAATTGATTAATAGCAAGACGAATATAGGACTAATTCGTAGCCAACTAATATTTTTTCGATAAGAGGTCATTAAAAAAGTTAAAACGTAAACCGCTGACGTTAAGCCAACAAAATAAACGAACTAACAGAAAATTACTTAAAATACGATATTTGGAAAGTGAGACGTAATTGCGTTTTTCTTTTCTTCTAACTGTATAAGAAAGTTTTGATGTGCTTCAGAAACTGGATTGAATGGTCGATGCAATAATCCCTTTTGAACCTCATCAATTGCTTTCATTGTATCTTGTGTATCATCAGAAATCCAAACCTTCATAAAACGCTCCCAAATATAATTTACAGCAGTGGTATTAGGATGTAACATATCATCCTTATAAAATCGGTAATCACGAAGCTCGTCCATCATGATTTCATAAGAGGGGAAATAGCCTTCGACGACACTCATAGATTGATCTTTAATAGTGCGATGTATAGCTGTTATTAGATGAGATTTACTTTGGGTGTTCTCCATAAAACCATCTTTAATATGTCTTACTGGTGAGACCGTAAATGTAAATATTATCTTAGGATTCACACTTTTAACCAAACGAATTATGAACTCTAAAGATTCTTTAATTCGCTCAACAGAAAGCAACTCTTTTAAGAATTTTTTCTGCGGTATCTTATGGCAGTTGGCAACAAAATCACCTGTTTCAATACAACGATAAGCCCATGCTGTACCTAAGGTAATCATAATATGAGAAGCCTCTTTTAAATAATGATGTGCACTTGAGATATGATCATTTAAATCTTGAAGTAATTGTTCTTGCGACCCGTTACTCAAACGAGAATGTGCATCATAACAATGCCATTGCTCATTATAAAAAAAAATATCGTCTTTAGTATAACGCTTTTCATTAATCGCGTTTGTAATCAAGGTTTCTATCGCTAAAGGATGAAATAAGATTCCAAATGGATTTTGTAGTTTCTGAAATTTAAAATACGTGAACTTATCGCCTATATTTTCAGAAAAACATGAGCCTAACAATAGCACTTTTGAGTTATAATCAATTTGATTAAACTGTTGTGATTTTAGCGGTATTTTGGTTTGTAAGTTCATTTCTATTGGCTTTTTACCTCTCGCAAAGACGCAGAGGCGCAAAGTTACTCTTATGTGTTTACTCTAGTTTTCTTACTCTTATGTTATTCTCTCTTCTCTCAGCGAATATTAAAAAGCTATAAATTATTTACAATTCTAGTGATTCCTGTTTTCATTAGTGGGCTATTAAAATTAATTAATAACCCTAGTTTCAAATTTGTAAGCTTTAAGTATGTTAAAAGTTGTTTTGGGTGAACTGGATGAATTTCTAGAACAGATTTCACTTCTATTATAACTTTATTTTCTATAATTAAATCTGTCCCATAATTCAAATCTAATTGCTTACCGCTCCAAACTACAGGAACTGATTTTTGGCGTTCAACTTCCATACCTTCGTTTCTCAACTCTTGAAACAAAATCTCTTCATAGATAGATTCTAAAAATCCAGGTCCTAATTCTATATGTATCTAATAACAGACATCAACTATAATTCTTGAAATCTCGTTTTCAGTGATAATTATTGTTATTTAATAATCAATCATCTGGGTGAGAGCAACGAGTCAACTTTGCGTCTTTGCGTCTTTGCGAGAAAAGCATTAGACCAAATACCCTTCAGCAGCCTTCAACGCCTCTCCAATACCTTCAGGATTCTTTCCACCAGCAGTTGCAAAGAATGGCTGCCCTCCGCCGCCACCTTGGATGTGCTTACCTAGCTCTCTAACAACAGTCCCTGCATTTAAATCTTTACTAGCGACCAATTCTTTAGAAATATAACAGGATAAGATTGCTTTCCCATCATTCTCAGCTCCAAATAATAGAAACAAATTATCAAACTGACTTCCTAATTCAAAACATACATCTTTAATACCTGACGCATCTAAATCTAACTTTTTAGCCAAGAAATTGATGCCATTAACTTCGATGATTTCACTTTTAAGATCACCTTTTATCGATTTTGCCTTTTCTTTTAATAAGCCTTCAATTTGCTTTTTAAGAGTTGTATTTTCGTTCTGTAAACTTTGTAAAGCTTTAACAGGTTCCTTAGCATTATTCAATAAATCTCGCATTTCAAAATACACTCGGTTATTTTCAAAATAGAAATCCTTAACAGCATCACTGGTTATCGCCTCAATACGTCGAATTCCTGATGCAACTGCCCCTTCAGATACAATTTTAAAATGCCAAATATCGCCTGTATTTTTCACATGTGTTCCTCCACATAATTCTATAGATTGTCCAAAACGAACTGCACGCACTGTATCTCCATATTTCTCACCAAATAAAGCCATAGCACCATCATCAATCGCTTGTTGCATTGGGATGTTACGCTTTTCTTGTAATGGCAAATTTCCGTAGATACGTCTATTGACAAAATCTTCTACATCTCTTAATTCTTCAACGGTAAGTTTTGAGAAATGAGAGAAATCAAAACGTAAATATTTAGAATGTACTGCAGATCCTTTTTGCTCCACATGAACTCCTAATATATCCCGAAGTGCTTGGTGTAATAAGTGTGTCGCTGTATGATTACACTCTGTTCTATACCTTTGTTTTGTATCTACAGAAGCGTTTAAAACTTCATTGACATTTTTTGGTAAACTTTTAGCAAAATGAACTGCTATATTATTTTCTTTCTTCGTATCAATAATATAAACGATATCACCTTGCGCATTTTTTAAATACCCTTTATCCCCAACTTGTCCGCCACCTTCCGCATAAAAAGGTGTAATATTAAACACAAGTTGATATAACTCACCATCTTTTTTAGAGGTTACTTTTCTGTATTTAACGATTTTAACATGCGCTTCTAAAGTATCATAACCAATAAACTCTTGCTCTTCGTCTTCAATAAGAACAGTCCAATCGTCAGATTTTAATTGTGATGCTTCCTTACCTCTTCCTTGTTGTTCTTTTAGTTTCTTATCAAAATCCCCATGGTTATAGGTATATCCATTTTCTCGAAGAATCAAATCTGTTAAATCCTCTGGAAACCCATAAGTATCTTTAAGTTGAAATACTTTTGTTCCTGAAATTTCTTTTGTTTCAGAGTTTTCAATAATACGATCTAACAAAATTAGACCTTGATCTAAGGTTCTCAAAAAAGAAGTCTCTTCCTCTTTAATTACGTTTTCAATCAATTGACGCTGTACTTTCAACTCAGGGAATGCCTGTCCCATCTGCTTTACAAGCACTTCTACTAATCTATAGATAAAAGGTTCTTTTTTGTCTAAAAATGTGAATCCGTAACGCACTGCACGACGTAAAATTCTACGAATCACATAACCCGCTCCTGTGTTACTTGGTAATTGACCATCGGCAATAGAAAATGCTACTGCACGTACATGATCTGAAATCACACGAACCGCTACATCAATCTTTTCGTTTTTACCATAGTCTTTATCTGTAATCGTTTCAATCTCACGAATGATAGGTGCAAATACATCAGTATCATAGTTAGATTGAACACCTTGCATCACCATACATAAACGCTCAAAGCCCATTCCTGTATCAATATGCTTATCTGGTAAATTCTCTAAAGACTTATCTGCTTTACGGTTGTATTGCATGAATACCAAATTCCAGATTTCTACAACCTGGGGATGGTCCATATTTACTAATGTTTTTCCATCCACTTTAGCTTTCTCTTCGGGAGAACGTATATCAACATGAATCTCACTACAAGGTCCACAAGGCCCTTGATCACCCATTTCCCAAAAGTTATCGGTTTTGTTTCCCATGAGAATTCTATCTTCATCGATGTAACCTTTCCAAAGATCGTAAGCCTCTTGATCCATTGGGGTTCCATCTTCTTTATCACCTTCAAAGACACTCACATAAAGAATATCCTTATCAATACCGAATTCTTCAGTTAGTAATTCCCATGCCCAAGCAATGGCTTCTTTTTTAAAGTAATCCCCAAAACTCCAGTTGCCTAGCATTTCAAAAAGTGTGTGGTGATACGTATCATAACCTACTTCTTCCAAATCGTTATGCTTCCCAGAAACCCGAAGGCACTTTTGGGAATCAGTAAGACGATTATTCTTAGGCTGCCCATTTCCGAGGAAATACTCTTTAAAAGGGGCCATCCCAGAATTTACAAACATTAAAGTGGGGTCGTCTTTTAAAACCATTGGTGCAGATTGCACAATGCTATGCTTTTTTCCTTCAAAGAAGTTTAAAAATGTATTTCGAATGTCTTGAGACTTCATGTGCTAGTTATTATTTTTTTCAATTGTCACATGGAACACCAATACATCAATACTCATTTTGATTAAAGTATATGATAGACGCTTCATGTGCTTATTGCTATTATTTTTCATTTGCTATTTGGAATACCTAAAAACAATATAGTTTATAACTAGAGTTATTGTTAGATGTTTCCCATCCTGCGGTCAAAACCTGTTTCTATTATATTCGATAAGTGAGAAACAATTTATATATTTGTGTTACGTTCTATTTCGTCTTGCAAAAATAGAATTTTTTAAGATATGTCTAAAGTAAAATATCATTACGATCCAGAAACACTTTCTTACCGCGAAATAGTGCGTAAGAAGGGCAAAACTATTACCTACGGATTTATTTTTTTATTAGCCTCTGCTCTTTTTGGATTTCTATTTGTTTTTATTGCCAGTCAATTCATCCAATCTCCAAGAGAGCGCACTTTAAAACATGAGTTGGCAAATATGGAATTGCAGTATGAATTACTTAACAAACGTGTTGATAATGCTTTTTCGGCCTTAGAAAGCGTTGAAGAACGTGATAACTCAATTTATAGATTATACTTTGAATCTAACCCTATCCCAGAAGAGCAGCGCCGCGCTGGGTTTGGAGGTGTTAATCGTTATAAAAAATATGAAGGTTATGATAATTCTAAACTCATTATAGAAAGTAATAAGCAACTGGATTTACTTCAGAAAGCCATCGTAGTCCAATCACGCTCCTTAGATGAAATTGCAATTTTAGCAGAAGACAAAGAAAAATTCTTATCATCAATTCCAGCAATACAACCAATAAGAAATAAAGATCTTAAACGTATGGCTTCTGGTTATGGTTATAGAACAGATCCATTTACTAAAGTGCGTAAATTTCATAATGGTATGGATTTCACTGCTCCTCGTGGCACACCTATATATGCCACTGGCGATGGTGTCGTGCTGCGCGCAGATAACAAATCTACAGGTTATGGGAATCACATAAGAATAGACCATGGTTACGGATATATATCTTTGTATGCGCATTTATACAAGTATGAAGTGCGCTCTAACCAAAAAGTAAAACGTGGTGACCTCATAGGGTATGTTGGAAGTACTGGACGCTCAGAAGCACCTCATTTACATTATGAAGTGTTCAAAGATGAAAAGCGTATCAACCCTATTAATTTTTACTACGGAAATTTAACTGCGGAAGAATATGCACGTTTATTAGAAAAAGCATCATTAGAAAATCAATCTTTAGACTAAAGTTATGCACATCAATCTTCCAGAAAAACGGTATTATGGCATTGGCGAAGTCGCTAAGGCATTTGACGTGAACACCTCTTTAATACGGTTTTGGGAAAAAGAATTTGACATTCTAAAACCGAAGAAGAACGCTAAAGGTAATCGTAAGTTTACTCCAGAAGACATCAAGAATCTAAAGTTTATTTATCATTTGGTAAAAGAGCGTGGTTTCACATTAGAAGGGGCCAAAATACATCTAAAAGAAGGCAAAAAACAATCGCTCGACACCTTTGAGATTATAGAAAAACTGGAAGGTATCAAAGCACAACTTAATAAAATAAAATCACAACTTTAAAACTCTATCATTATGAAAAAATGGCTCGTTCCTGTAATTATTATTGCGCTTTTGGCTTATGCATTTTATTCTTGGGGAAAAGGATTTAATAATACCGCAGTGCAACTTAGCGAAAATGTGAGTGAATCTTGGGGAAATGTACAAACGTCCTACCAACGTCGTAATGACCTTATAGGGAATTTAGTGAATACCGTAAAAGGCGCTGCAGATTTTGAGCGCAACACCTTAACCGATGTTATTGAAGCACGATCAAAAGCCACTCAAACTACTATTGATCCTTCAAATATTACTCCAGAGCAATTGAAACAATTCAATCAAGCACAAGGCGGATTAAGTAGCGCATTATCTAGACTTTTAGTGACCGTTGAGCGTTACCCTGATTTAAAATCTAATCAAAATTTCTTGAAGCTACAAGATGAATTAACAAGCACAGAAAACACGATACAAACTGCTCGTACGCGTTACAACGAAGCTATAAAACCATATAATATTCATGTTAAAAAGTTTCCAAATACCATTCTTGCAGGTTTCTTAAACTTTGATGGTAAACCTTATTTTGATGCAGAAGCAGGCGCAGAAAAACCGGTAGACGTAGAATTTAATTTTGATAAAGAATAATGTCTAAAATCGAACAATTTTTAACAGCAGAAGAAGAGCAAGAGATTATTATTGCTATTCGAGATGCAGAAAAAAACACCTCAGGTGAAATTCGTGTGCATATAGAACGAGAATCAGAGCTTGATGCTTTTGAACGTGCTATGGAAGTGTTTCACTACTTAAAAATGGACAACACGAAACAACAAAATGGTGTCCTTATCTATGTAGCCGTTGATGCAAAAACATTCGTGATTTATGGTGACAAAGGTATCAATGATGTGGTGCCCACTAATTTTTGGGACAGTACTAAAGACCTCATGCAATCGCATTTTAAAGCGAACCGATTTAAGCAAGGTCTCATTGAAGGTGTTTTAAAAGCTGGAGGAGAATTGGAGGTACATTTCCCCTGGCTTCATGACGATACTGATGAGTTATCTAATGAGATTTCTAAAGGGTGATTATTTTTAGTTTTCAGTCAAAGTTTCAGTAATAAGTAATAAGTAGAATTTTAAGAACATATGTTATTCAAAGTCAATTTTAGTCAGTACACCAGTCTCATTTCAAAACAAATGAAGTACTCGTGCTTGTTTCTATTTTTAACAATGACTTCTAATTCTGTTTCTGCTCAATTTGATATCCCTCCAATTCCAAAAGAACAAACTAGCGTTTACGATTATGTAAATCTGTTAACTTCTTCGGAAAAGGATAATCTTGAACAGAAACTCATTCGGTACTCTGACACGACCTCAACCCAAATAGTAGTTGCTATTATTGCGACTACTAAAGGTGAAAATATTGGACTACTAGCTCCTAAGTGGGCTCAAGTATGGGGAATCGGTCAAGCAAAAGAGGATAATGGTGTGTTTATATTGTTGGCTCGCGAAGACCGTAAAATATGGATTTCTCCCGGCTATGGTGTAGAAGACAAACTCACTGCTGGTATTGTTGGCGAGGTGACTAGGAATGTCATTATTCCAGAGTTTAAACGCGGTGATTATTACCAAGGTCTTAATAAAGGCTCTGACGCTATTTTTGAACTATTAACCGGAACCTATAAAGGCACACGACAATCTAATACTTCTGGAGGCGACTTTCCTATTGGTGTTTTATTTATAATCTTTATCATAGTCATCATTTTTATAATTGCACTTTCTAAAAACAGACGTGGTGGCGGAAATAATGGAAGTGGTGGTTCTAGAACTAATGGCACTAGTATTTTAGACGCTATAATTTTGAGTAATATGGGACGTGGAAGTTATGGTCAAGGTAGATCTGGTGGAGGTATCTTTGGAAGCGGAAGCTCTGGAGGTGGTTTTGGAGGTGGCGGTTTTGGAGGTGGCTTCGGTGGAGGCGGATTCTCTGGTGGTGGCGCTGGTGGGAGCTGGTAGTTTTTTAGCCTTTAGCAAATAATTCAATAGTTCTTAAAAATCACGAAAGACTTTATTAAAATAATGCCTTCCCGCGCCTACTGAACTTATTTCAGTACTACACTTTTATTCATCTAATTTTATTAAAGATGTTGAAGAAGAAAGTGATCGTATACGCTATAGTTTCTCAAAGTTTTTAGAATTTTTTTTCTTCGGAAATATAAAATGACCTACTGTTGGATTTCAAACCCTCCTAATTCAGCGAAGCTGAATTGTCCTCCCTTCGTAAAAAAAAGGGAGGAGCTAGATTTTGCAGTTTTATTTGGTGTTTTTAATATCAAACAGAAACTACAGACTAGAAGCTGCTAACTGACTAACGTTTATTAAATACTGCTTACATACGGCTTACTACGTGCTGCCAACTGTAGACTGTAGACTGTAGACTGTAGACTGTAGACTGTAGACTGAAAATCTAATCCATAAAGAACATACCACTATCACCTGTTTCTCCTTTTGAGCCTAGACTATTAAATTTCCAGCTAAAGCTTAGCATAAAGTACTGCTCCAATACGGTACTCTGGCTATCTTCAATAAAGTTTTGAGTTGCGCGTCGTCTTGCATTTGTATTTTGATTAAGTAAATCATAAACTTTAAGAGTCATCACTGCTTGATCTTTTAAGAACGAATAGGCAAGGGTAGAATTCCAAAACCACGCACTCTTTTGAAACCCATCGGCAACATTAGGGTTGTAGGCGTAATCTATAGTATTAGTCCATTCAAAATCTTTAGGTACGTATGTTGTAAAATTTAAATCTAAATCATGTCTAATAAAATCTACATCTTCAAAGGTATCAATATCGAAGGTGTTTTTTGTATAGGTCAATCTGTAACGTGGCCTAATTTCTAATACTTTTTTCCATGTAAATCGAAGTCCTGCACTAGGTGTTAATGTAGTCACATTACTTTTGTACTGTACTTCGTTATTAAAGTTTAAATTCTGATTTAAACCTGCAGACATACCTGCATCAAATTTAATCGATCTAATAGAATCTGTTTTTACGGTTTTGCTGTAGTTGATATTTCCGTAGGCATTATAATTACCGTTTACATTGGCATATGTCGTGGTTCTCTTTAAAGTTTCTGGATCTACAATGGTCCTAGACACCACAGCATTATTATCTACATTGACACTTACATAACTATAAACACCTGTTTTCTTCTGAAAGTCAAACGCATTATACCCCATATATAAGCGATGTGTGTTTGTTGGCTCTAAATTTGGATTACCTGTAATTGTATTTAGAGGGTCATTAACGTTTTGAAAAGGCTGCAGCTGCGTTAAACTTGGTGGTCTATTATTTAAAGAATAACCGGTGTACATTGACGCCTTCTCACTAAATTGGTAGTTAAAATAAGAACGTAATTCTAAGGCTTGGAATTTTCGTTTAATATCTAATTCTGGTCTTAAAAAGTCTTTATTTTCTAGTGTTCTAAACACATATCGCGTCGTAAAACTAGTCGACCATTTTTCCTTACGATAGGATAATTTCAACGATGGTGTATTCTCTCGGTTGAGCGACTCAAAATCTGTACTCAAATCCAGATTGAAATCATCAAATTGCCCAGTCGCTGCATCACCATCAAACGTACTGCGTAAACTGGTACGCTTATCATCTCTAAATCGGTATTCGAAATCTAAAAACAATTCTTTTGCAATTAGAGGTAACCTGTATGTTGCAGAAACATTGAAATTGCGATTTGCACTTTCAGCATCTGTAAATTGATCCCGAATGATATCGTCTGAGGCCGAGTTAAAAAAGTTCGTTTCTGAAGTTAAGAAATCATCAGACTCACTTGTATTGATGTCAGTATCTACATTAAACTTTAAGAACGTACCTCTAGTACCAAAACGCTTTGTGATGTCCAACTCGTTACTAAAATTCTTTGCTTCACTCTCAGAAAATGAAGCTGTTGTAGATTGATTAGTCAATGCATTGGCTTCGTTGCGTGTTTCTTCATCTTCAGAAAAAGATCTATTTAACGTTGACCATTTAATGGATGGGTTGATATTAATTAAAAACGTAGAATCCACTTCTATATCAAACCCTAGATTGGCACTATGGTTTTGACCATCACTTAAGGAACGTGATTTCGACTCTGAAAAGAATCGAGAGTCTGGCAATATATTTTCACGCGCTGTTATTGTTTCATTCTCTGAGTTGCTACCAGAGAAGAAATAATCTGCGTTGACCTCTACTTTATCACTAAGTACATCTGCATAGTTTGCGCCAGCGTTTTGGGAAGTGACGATGCCTTCTCCATTACCAAAGGACTTCCCATCAATTGTAAATGCACCACTACTATTCATACTCATACTATAACCACCTCCAAACATTTTTTGAATTTCTCCAAAACTAAATCCTGGTGAGTTGGTATTATTTCCACCTGCGAGCACGCTTACACGTCTATCATTATCGAAAAAGTTAACCATACCGGCGAGTTCGTAACGCTCATCTGTTCCTGCACCTCCTGAAACTCTGCCAAAAACACCTTTATTATTTTCTTCTTTAATAGTAAGGTTGATGGTTTTATTCTCTGTATCACCTTCTTCTCCTGCAAAAGCTTCCGACTTTGTTTTGGTGTCCATAATTTGAACTTTCTCGATAATATCTTTAGTTAAATTACGCGTTGTAATTGTAGGATCATCACCAAAAAAGGGTTTTCCGTTGACAAGTATTTTACTAACATCTTTACCATTAACTGTAATTTTACCTGCTTCATCCACCTCAACTCCAGGTAACTGCTTTAGTAAATCCTCAACATTAGCATCTTTCTTGGTTTTAAAAGATTTGACGTTGAATTCTAAAGTATCTTTTTTTATAGTAATTGGAGATCTTGATTTAATAACGACTTCATCTAAAGCGTTACTGATTCCTAATTCTACTCTCCCGATATCAATGACTTCTTTATTAATTATAATCTGTTTGAAATATGTTTTATAACCAACATAAGCGATATATAAATTGAGCTTTTCATCATAGGTTTCGTCTGTGATTTCAAACACTCCTGTTTTATCAGAAATTGTATACGTCACCAAACTACTATCTTTTAAGCGCTCTACATAAATTGTGGCAGCTTCCAGAGGTTCTTTGTTGTCTTCGGAAAGTATCTTTCCTGAAATTTTAAACGATTTGGATTGTGAAAATGAAATGGACACGCAGAAGAGCGCGAAGACATAGATTAACTTCTTCATGTGGTTGATTGATTGATGATTAGTAATATGATTACAAAAACGAATTTAACTTAGTTTTCGTGTGAATTTTCTTAATATTATTATAAAATTTGTAATTATTCCCCTTCTTCTAATGTAAACAGTTCCTCGACTGGTAATTTAAATAGCTGTGCAATTTTGATAGCTAATAATGTAGAAGGCACATATTTACCTTTTTCAATAGCATTAATAGACTGCCTACTTACTCCAATTTTATCTGCTAAATCGCCTTGAGTAAGATTATGTCTTGCTCGCTCTATTTTTATGTTATTTTTCATTTAGGCTCTAGCTTTTAAGATATTAAATCTGATAATAAAGAACAATAAAGGCGTGAACATATTAAAGACTAAAATATTAAAAAAAGTAAATTCGTAAATAAAAATGATCGCAAACATTAGTACGATATAATTAAATATAATAGCCCAAACTAAAGAATCTTTCCTGAGCTTATAGATAAACTCATCTTCAATTTTTTCTTCTGAAAACCCTACTAATAATCCGCCTACAATTATACATAAAGCTATAATTTCATCAAATACACCGTTAGTTATAATTACAAAAAAACCGTTATTACTGGAGAATAAACTGTCGCTATTATAGAACGCTAGTACACTTAAGGATAATATATCAGAATCAAACTCCATGATCATCAATAGCAAACCAGTTATTAAACCAGCACATAGTAATAACCAACCTGGTATTTTAAACTTATTTGATAATAAATAATTTGATTTCATAAGTGTATACATTAATAATTAAAAGTCAAAAGTAAACAAAAATATACAAAAAGTAAACTTTACTTTACTTTTTGTAAAATATTATGGATTTTAAAAACCATTATAAATGCAAACATCCAATAGTTGAACTATTGGATGTCGCATATTTCCGAAGAAAATAAATTTTATGTCATACGTAAGGGTTTACTTCTTACGCATATATATACTAATTGGAACCCCTTTAAAATCAAAAAGCTCTCTTAAATTATTCTCTAAAAAACGCTTATATGGATCTCTAACATACTGCGGTAAGTTGCAAAAGAATGCAAACTGTGGCTGTGGTGTAGGTAATTGCATGATGTATTTAATCTTAACAAATTTACCTTTGTATGCTGGTGGTGGATAATTCTCAATAACTGGAAGTAACGCTTCGTTAAGCTTACTCGTTTTGATTTTTTTAGTTCTGTTTTGAAATACTTCAACAGCAGTTTCTATCGCTTTAAAAATACGTTGCTTAGTCAACACTGAAATGAATACTATTGGCACATCTGTAAACGGTTCCATCTGTTTTCTAATCACTGTTTCATATTCCTTCATTGTCTGGGTCTCTTTTTCTACTAAATCCCACTTATTAACTAGCACTACGACCCCTTTACGGTTGCGCTGCGCTAACCAGAATATATTTTGCACTTGGCCATCAAATCCTCGAGTCGCGTCTAAAATAACTAGACATACATCGCAATGCTCAATAGCTCGCACACTTCGCATTACAGAATAAAACTCTAAATCTTCCTTAACTCTAGACTTACGTCTAATTCCTGCGGTATCTACTAGATTAAACTCAAAACCAAAACGGTTATATTTAGTATCGATAGAATCTCTGGTCGTACCTGCCACATCTGTAACGATGTACCGATCTTCACCAATCAAAGTGTTTATAAAGGATGATTTTCCAGCGTTTGGTCTTCCAACAACTGCAAATCTTGGAAGATCGTCTCTTTCTTCAATGTCTTCTATTTCTGGTAAAGCGTCAACTAGAGCATCTAATAAATCTCCTGTTCCACTCCCATTAATACTTGCAATGGTGTAATACTCTCCAAGACCTAATGCGTAAAATTCTACTGCGTCTTCAGAGCGTTTGCCGTTATCTACTTTGTTTACTGCTAGAAAAATTGGCTTGTCAACCTTGCGAAGTAATCGTGCGACGTCTTCATCCATTCCTGTGACACCAGTTTCAACATCTACCATAAATATGATAGCGTCTGCTTCGTCAATGGCCAATTCCACCTGTTTATCAATTTCTGTCTCAAAGACATCATCACTGCCTTTAACGTATCCTCCAGTATCAATAAGAGAAAATTCTTTCCCGTTCCAGTCACTTTTTCCATAATGTCTGTCTCGTGTTACACCACTTACTGCATCAACAATAGCTTCTCTACGTTGAATTAAGCGATTAAATAAAGTTGATTTTCCAACATTTGGACGACCTACTATTGCAACTATACTACCCATAACTTCTTTATTTTATTTGCATTACATATCCTGTAAGCGGGTGCAAAGGTAATCAATATGTTTGATGCACTATTATTTTTAGCATAAATAGTATTTAACATACTCAATACATGACAACTAAGTAGATAAAAAGCGAAAAATAGGAGTTTTTTGATGGGTCATCCCCCCATAATAATGTTCTAAATTTTTTAAAAGCCTATAAATTGTCCAAAAATCAGATAGTTTTATATGTAATGTATCCATTTAAATGAGTTCAAAAAAATATTTCAGTAAAAAAACCAGTATTTTAAACACTATTAATACAACCTAGATGTCTACAACAAACGATATTATATTAAGACCACGTTTTAAATTCCCAGTAAATCATAGCAATAGTACTATTTTAGACTTTTTTGAAGCTACTAAAACGACTCAAAATGATTTTATTGTCTCTCGTATTGAAGACCATATATTTATTAAAATCCCAAAAGCAAGACAGCATTATTGGTCGCCACAGTTGCACTTAGAAATTAATGAAGATGCAGAAAAAGGAAGCATTATTTCGGGACTTTTTGGACCAAACCCAACGGTATGGACTATGTTAATATTTTTCCATTTTGTGGTCGCTGGGTTATTTATTGGCTGTGGAATATGGTCTTATGTGAATTGGTCTTTAGGGAAGAGTTATGCTATACCCCTGTTTTTAACTCTTTTTATGATTGTACTATGGGTGGTATTATATTTTAGTGGACGCTTAGGCAAAAAAACAGGACTACCTCAAATGCATGAATTACATCATTCTATGAGAGACACTTTGAGGGATAATGGGATTCATACTAAGGGTTGAGAATGCCCTTTGAAAACTAAATACTCATTTTACTGATTATATCCAAAACGTTTCATTTGGCGCTGGTTGCCTATCCAATTCTTATTCACCTTTACAGGGAGTTCTAGATGTACTTGTTTCCCAAAGAATTTCTCTACATCTTTTCTAGCTTCAACACCCACACGTTTTAACGCACTTCCTTTATGGCTAATAATTATTCCTTTTTGAGTCTCACACTCTACCATAATTATGGAACGCATTCTAATAATCAAATCTTCCTCAAAAAACTCTTCGGTATCAATTTCTACTGCGTAAGGAATTTACTTTTTAAAAAACATTAAGATTTTCTTTGTAATGATTTCGTTAATAAAAAAACCTTGTGGTTTATCTGTTAATTGATCTTTAGGGTAAAAATATGGAGATCATGGAAGTAACTCTAGAAATCTAAATGATTTTTCAAGCCAAAGATAAATTCACGCCTTGAATTGTGAGCGCATTTAAGATATAATGATTGTACGTTACTAAATATTCTATCCTAATAAAGGACTCGTACATTTTTTTATCGCATATAGATTAAAAAATTGAAAACAGCTTCATTTCAATTAATAACCTCAAGCTTTGTAAACATATAGGATTCAAAAATTAATATGAATATGGTGACAAAAGATATAATTTCTAATGGCATAAACCTAACCATGAATAACTCAATATCGATGAAAAACTTCTTACTTATTGCTATTATTTAAATATAAATCTAGGATTGTTATATTCACCTGTTGTAATTCATTAAGACGACACCAAAACATCGTGTATAAAAAACAACTACTTTCTGCTTTTTAGCCTATTGTCGTCTTTTAAATTTTCCTTGTAGGTGTAAATGTTAAATAATGCCAACAATCCAAATACTGCACCAAAGGCTATTAATTCCCCTATGTTAAATGCTACACCTAACACAAACAATATTGCAGTAATTACAATTAATTGGTTTCTACATTGTCTATGTTCTTTTAATTCGTACATTTTTATTAAGGTACTGTTTAATTTATCCGTTACTTTTCATAGACTAACCGTTATATAATCTAATTCTTGGCAATTTCCTAAATTGGATAGTTATGATATTTAATAACTAATCTGTTTTTTAGTTGATTAAAACATCAAGCTTAATTCAGCTCCTCGATAGGTCTCAGAAGATAGCTGTACTCATATTTAGTATAAAAATTAATTAACTCTTCGTAAATTTTAAATTTAATTTCGGTAGGATTGCTATCCTCTGCAATTGATATTTTCAGAATTTTATCAGTACAAGCTGCAAGCTCTTTTTCAGTATCTAAAGTACTGTTTTTTTCTTTGTCCAAAATACCTAACTCGAATGCCTTTTTAATTATTACAAACCAACAATCAGTTCTAAACTTTCTAAATATTTTTTTTTCAGTTTCATTTACTCTATTTGCAGACAAACTTAGTCTTTCAGATAATTGATTATTCTCTAAATAGCCAAAATAAACCAACTCTATCATTATAATTTCGGATTTCGAAAGTAGTATTTGTTTCATTTATTAATACCTCTAAATTATTTTGATTAAACTTTCACTTCATTCTTTTTCTTAACACCAATAGCACAGCAATGAAACCAATAAAACTATTTAGAACCCCTATTCTGGCTGTTTTTATAACCCATAAACGATCACTAATTACAACAGTTTTTTTTGGCCAATGCAATAGATTATTACTATTAATTACCTTTTATTGGTGGCTTCTCAAGAATACTCAATATTTTTAATTTTACTTTTTTATGCCTGTAATAATTATCCTTAGCATTCATAATTTTAGAAAGTTTCATTTTATATATTTCACGCGTAAGGATATCTAATTGTATCTTTTTGTCATCACCTAAAAAATCATATTTATCTAATAAACCAGTTTCAAAAGCTATTTTAATAGATTCTGAATTAGAATTCACTTCATATAAAGCATTAAGTCTTTTAAATAAAAAATGCCTTAAATCTTTAACTTTTGCCTCAGACATATTTAGAATATCACCAATATACTTGTCTTTGAAACCAAAAACATGGAATCTCAAACACATAAATTCATTTGATGGCAGTATACTTTGAGACGTATTTACCTCTTTAATCTTTGTCATTTATTTATTTATTTACAATAATAAATTCACTTCTTCTATTAAGTTGGTGTTCAAATTCATCACATTCAATTCCATTACTACAGCGATTCTTAAGCTGTGTTTCTCCATAGCCCAGTCCAGTTAATCTAGAGCGTTCAATTCCTCCACCAACTATATATGCAACGGTTGCTTGAGCACGACGACTAGATAATAACATATTGTAACCATCCCGAGCACGACTATCGGTATGAGATCTCACATCAATCTTCAAGAAAGGGTGATCCCGCATCACTGCAATAATTTTCTGTAATTCAACCTGTGCATCTGGACGAATATTAGACTTATCTAAATCAAAATAAATTGGATTCAAAAGCAAAGCCAAATCTGTCCCTTCTGTTAACTCAATATTCCTAGGCGATAACGATACATCTTTAGTTGATTGTCTATCAACAGGTATTGCAACAAGTTCCTCACCTGTTAGGTAACCACTCTTTTCTACACGAACAAACTTAGCAGTATCACAGTAAATTTCGTCAAACTCATATGACCCTGACACTGATCTTTTTTGAGTAATTATGTTATTATTTCCATCAACTAAAGCTACTAATGCATTCTCTAACATCTCTCCTGTGCTCTTATCTTTTAAAACACCTTTATAAACTAAAAGGCAAGGTGCAGCAGCAAAAGAATAGATATCATCGCTCTCGTTTATATTCCTATTTGATGCAAAATAGCCTTTGTTAGAGTCACTATCAATCACAATCGCAAAATCATCCATGACCCCATTTATAGGTTTACCTATATTTATGATCTTACCATACTCTCCGTCTTCAATAGCCACTGAACTATAAATATCTAAACCACCTAAGTTGACCACTTGCCCGCTGGAAGAAAAGTAGAACGTGCCATCTTTAGCTACAAAAGGGAACATTTCGTTTCCAGGAGTATTAAATGCGGTCATATTTAAAGGCACTCCAAAAGTCCCATCCTCAAATATGGCCACCTCATAAATATCAGTTCCTCCTTTACCCCCATTTCCTTTCATATCGCTCACAAAATACAGCGTACGCTCATCTAGACTTAAAGCTGGGTGTCCAAAAGAATATTCACTGTTATTGAATGGCAATTCCTTGACATCGTCCCATTTTCCATCACTATTTTGACACGTGTATAATTTCAAGCGTGTTGTTTTATTACTATCACGTCCTCTCCTTCTATTATCGTTGTAATCATTTCTTGTAAAGAACATTGTTTTACCGTCTTTAGTAATCGCTAAAGAGCCTTCATTAAATTTAGTATTGAGTGCACCGCTCAGATTATCTAACGCTCCATTATTTTTCAACAAGAAGATATCTGAGGTTGGTTCGTTATTCCAAGGTGTTTTCTTTTCAATTAACGATCCAGAAATAATATAGAGGCTATCTTCTTTTAAGAATGCTGGATAATCTGAATATTTGGTATTAAAGTCTATATTGTTTACGATGTATTGATTTGAGTTTTCATCAATGGTCCTTAAATAGCTCTCTGACTTAACATAAGGTAAACCTTGACTTATAAAAAAACTATTTAATAAGATATCTGCCTGCTCGTAATCCCCAATAGCTTTCAAAGATTGGCCATAACGAAACTGATATTCTGGAGCTAAATTAGCATCTAATAGAACCAGCTTACTATACCATTTTGCAGCTAAGACATAATCTGCATTAAAATAATTACCATCGCCTAATTTTCTGTAAAGATCAGCATCTTCATATCCCTCATTTGCAACGCTTTCATATATTTTCAACGCATCTACATAAGCTAAATCAGCAAACATTTTATCTGCTTTTCTGACTCTCTTTGTTTGTGAGTAGTTAATTGTAACGACACATAAAAAGGAAAATAAAATTATATTTTTTATATATTTCATAGTTGTTTAATTAGAAGAATCTAGGTGATAAAAATCTATCATTTCTATTCCTACCAAGTTCAAATCGTAAAAATATCTCGTGAGATCCAGAATTAAAATTAGCAAGTTCTTGAGTACCATAATCGTATGAATATCCTATAAATAGGGTATCTGAAACTTGAAACCCTGCCAATGCACTAACCGCTGCGTCTAATCTATAAGCCGCACCTAAGGTGACTTTTTCATTGAATAAAAAATTGGCCGAAAGATCCAAACCGATAGGTGCTCCAGTAATAAATTTTCCTAATACTGCTGGCTTAAATTTCGTTGTCTCGTTTACATTAAACACATAGCCTGCAATGGCATATACATTTGCCTTTTCAGAAGCGTTTGACACCGAAGTATCGTCATAATACGTCGTCTCTAAAAAGTTAGGAACTGATAAGCCGACATACCATTTATCTACATCATGCAAGTATAGTCCTGCACCAGCCACAGCGCTCATTCTATTATCTATATTAAACTGCTGAAGCGCATCGTTTGGATTAAAAATATTTAATAGGCTATAATCTACATTCAATAAATTAACTCCTCCTTTAATTCCAAAGCTTAAGCTTGTTCGTTCACCGACTGGGATGGTATAAGACACATCTACAACAATCGTACTTTCGGATGCAGGCCCTGCTTTATCTTGAATAAAACTTAGACCAATACCAAGACGTTCTGACACTCCCAATGGCGTACTTAGACTAAAATTTAGAGTCTCAGGAGCCCCTTCTAAACCTACCCATTGATTGCGATAAAGTGCAGTGACTCCAAAGACGCCCCTAGTCCCTGCATAGGCTGGGTTAACAGTTTGTGTATTATACATGTACTGTGTATACTGCGAATCTTGTTGGGCTTCTAATTGAGATGAAGAAACCACTATTGCAATTATGCCCAAGACAAATGAAGCAATTTTGTTATATTTATTTTTCATATAATTCATGTTATTCTGCCGTTAGGTATAGGTAACTGGCTTTCTTAATGCGTTCTGTAGGGCCATTTCCAGAAAAATCATAGCTTAAAATATAATAATACGTACCTGTAGGTAGTTTATTATCTCCTGCTACTGTAAGCCTACCTTCTGAAAAGCCAGCAAAGACGTTTCCTGCACTATCGTAATTATTAGTTTCAAATACTTTAACACCCCATCGGTTAAATACTTGCACGTTGTTATTTGCCAAATTTTGTATACCATCAATAAAGAAATAATCGTTTATACCATCTCCATTTGTAGTAACACCGTTATAGATTACAACATCACCAGGAAGAATAATCTTTTCATTAACACGCCCTAGCGTAAATATTCCATAATGATCTAATTGCAATGGTGTACTAACCGTTTTGTTTGCGGCGTCTACAAGCCCTCCTTCATCAACCCATAGTTGCTGGGCTTCGTCCCAGCGCACAATATGTATAGCCGTTTGTGGTTCTGCAGCAATAGCTAGCGGTGTGGTCGTGCTTTCATCCCAACTAAGAGTGAGCAACACATCACTACTTCCCGCATCATTAGTAACCGTCCAAAATTCTGCCATATCTATCAGGGTAATTACCCCAGCAACAGACGATGTAGGTGTCTCACCATCTACAATATTTCCTATTGGGTTTTCAAAATAATATTTAGCGGTAAAGGTGTCTGTTATATCATCTGGTGCACTTATGGCTGCATGACGAAATAACTGTGCATCTCCAATAGGATATATAAAACTATCATCACCATTTTTTTTAACTACCCCATCAACATGACTTTCATCAAACACCCCTGTATGATCAGCATCGTCCTCAAAAATAATTAAACCACCAAAGTCGTCATTTTTAACAATGCCTTCATTAAAATTGGCTTCATTAGCAACACTTATCTCGCTACTCAATTCAAAAGAAGCGGTCATACTGGATGTATTATCGAACAATATATCATAGAAATAGCTAATGCTCTCACCAGAGAGCTGCTGTACAGCATTACCCTGAAAGCGCGTATAGCCTTGTTCTGTACTTGTAAAATCCACAACACCCTCATTATTAAAATGAGCGTATATAAAAGCCTCTCCATCGTTGATAAAACTTGCTGTGTTTGTATTATTAAAATCACCTACGGTCGAAAATTGTGTTCCTGGTGTCACCACCATTTCTCCAGTATTTGCCGTTTGTGCAATTAGACTGCCTACTCCAAAAAGGAGTCCTGCAGTAGCTGATACTATTTTATTTTTTAAGTTCATGAATTTATTTGTTTATAGTTACAGTATGCAAGGCTTTTAATTTCCATCATTACCAAAATCCATAGGTTGCTCTTGGTTCTCTTTAAAATATTTCCCATGTCTCATGTGATCTCGAGGTACCAAGGTAAGAGTCGCAGACTCTATTTCATTACCACAGACATAGTCATCATGGGTGATTTCTACAAAATACTGGACTCCATTTAATCCTGCGGTATTACTTATGTTTAAGATAGCCGTTGTGACGCCGCTGTACACCCCTGAATTGGTAAGCGCTATCCCTGTAGTGGATGGATCTCCCAAATACCATTGGTAATTGATACCTATATCTGCATTACCAGTTGTACCATAATTGGGTGTTCCTGCAGTATAGCTTGTAGCCGTGTTTGCGGTACTGGTTGCAACAAAGTTTACTGGATCTCTATTAACTACCGTTTGATTTGCTAGTGGCGTTACAATAAGTTGAGTCGCATTGTATTCATTTCCATTTGCACCATCATAACCACCTATGCCATCTGTAACTAAACCATCACTATTAAAACCTGTACCGTCTAAAATACCATCATTATTGGCATCTATACCGCCAGATTCTACTACATCAGGACAACCATCATTATCACTGTCTAAGTCTAAACTGTTTGGAATGCCATCGTTGTCTGTATCTG